>JBCCEW010000006.1 GCA_039030075.1 Myxococcota bacterium
ATAAAATTAATTTGGCATGGAGCTCACCAACACTAGTCGTAGGGTGCAGCCAAATTTCATGTACATAAAATAGGATGTAATGTTGAGAGGGAAGATGATGATTTACAAAACACTACAATCGGATGGTTAAAAAATATTTGCCTTGCAGCTGGCCTCCGTCAGGTAGTGACATGCTGGGTCGCCACCTTTCACTGTTATAATCAGGAAAGAACTTCAAGTCAGGTGCTGGCTCTCCATAAATCCTTCACCTACAACAATGTAAAATTTAAAACATCGTTTCAACGCAATCTCAGCCCACTGACCTCTAAACAATGATCTCTAGTCAGTAGAATTCTGCACAAAGTTTAGAAGTCGGGTTAGCTGGGCAGACCCAGGATGTGCTTCGAGATGATGTTCTTCTGGATCTCGTTGGATCCACCGTAGATCGTGGCCGCCCGCAGGTAGTTGAACTGCGAAGCCACCCAGCGCTCGTGCTCGGGGAGCGCCTCTTCCGGCGAATCGAACCAGCCCAGGGCCCCGTGCCCCATCGCGTCCATCGCGAGCTCGGTCAGCTCCTGCTGGAGCTCCGTGCCCACGACCTTGATGATCGAGCTCTCGGGCCCCGGCGCGTGGCCGAGCTGGGCCGCGGCCAGCGTCCGCAGGTTCGCCATCTCGACCGCGCGGAAGCGCATCTCGAGCTGGGCGATGCGGCGACGGAACTGGGGCTGGTCGAGCAGCGTGCCCGAACCGACCGGGCGGTTCGCGGCGATCTGCTTCACGCGCTTCACCCACTTGCCGCTCTCCGAGACTCCGCCGATCGACGTGCGTTCGTGGCCGAGCAGGGCCTTCGCCATCTTCCAGCCACCGTGCTCGGGGCCGACTCGGTTTTCCTGGGGGACGCGGGCGTCCTTGAACCAGGTCTCGCTGAAGGCTTCCGTGCCGCCGGTGGTGAGGAAGGGCTTGACCGTGATGCCGGGCGTGTTCTTCACGTCGGCGAGCAGGAAGGAGATGCCCTCCTGCTTGCGGCCGCTGTTGTCGGTGCGGCAGAGCACGAAGATCCAGTCCGCGTTCTGGGCGTAGGTCGTCCAGGTCTTCTGGCCGTTGAGGATGTAGTCGTCCCCGTCCTTCTCCGCGCGGAGCTGCAGGCTCGCGAGGTCCGAGCCCGAGTTCGGCTCGGAGTAGCCCTGGCACCAGACCTCTTCGCCCGAGAGGATCTTGGGCAGGAAGCGCTCCTTCTGCTCGTCGGTGCCGAACTGGATGATCAGCGGCCCGACCATCACGAGACCGAAGGGCGAGAGCTCGGGCGTGTTCGCCTGGACGATCTCGTCCTGGAAGATCGTGCGGCGGCCGATGTCCCAGCCCGTGCCGCCCACTTCCTTGGGCCAGTTCGGGGCGATCCAGCCCTTCTTGTAGAGAATCTTGTGCCACTCCATGGTCTCGGCGTGGCTGAAGCTCGCGCCGGCATCGGCCTTGCGCTTCATCTCGGGCGGCATCGCTTCGGCGATCCAGGCGCGCACTTCGTCGCGGAAGGCGAGCTGCTCGGGGGAATACGACAGATCCATGGGGGTCCTCCTGCGCTGGGCGGGCCGGGTGTCGAGCCGGCGCGCGGGGCCCTGGCGCGGTGTTTTAGACAGGAACCCTGACATTTTAAGGAGACCCGCCCCAGATTGCACCGTGACTGAGAGTCAGGCCGCACGGCTCGACGAGTTTCGTCGCCTTTCGGGGGAGAAAGCGGGTCATTGCCCGGATCCGTCGCCCGCGGAGGGATGGGGCCGCGCCCCCCGCGTGGAACGCTCGCAGCGACTCCACGCGAGGCACGCTGCATTTCGGCCCTTCCCCGCATCCTCCTGGCCCTGACCTCGGGCGGCCTCCTCGCGGTGCCTCTCCATCTGCCCCGCGCCTGGTTCCTGGCGAGCGTGGCGTTGGTCCCCTGGATCGTCGCGGCGCGATCGGCGCGTCCGCGCCTGCAGGCCGGCCTCGCGATCGGGGTGGGGCTCGTCTACGGCGCGGGGGTCGCCGGTTGGGCGCCCTCGGCGCTCCGCTCGCAGGGAGCGTCGCCGCTCGGGTCCTGGTCGGCCGCGCTGCTCGCCGTCGCGGCCGTGAAGCTCCCGGTGTTCCTCGGACTCGGCGCCGCGATCGCCCTCGGTCGTTATGCCTCACTCGGGTGTCGGTGCGGCATCGCCGCGCTGACGATCTTCGCAATCGAGACCTGGGTGTCGGTCTCGGGCGTGCCCTGGGCGCTACTCGGCCACACCCAGTGGGGCGCTCTGGGCGTGGCGCAGTTGGCGCTCGTCGGAGGGGTGCCGTTGATCTCGGCGCTGCTCGTCGCGTCGAACCTGGCGACGGCCGAGTGGATCGGCGCGGCCCATCGCACCGAGCGAGCGCGCGCGTTCCCGCCGGCCACCGCACTGGCGGCGGCAGTCTTCGGTCTCGCCGCCTGTGGGGTGTGGGTTGCGGAGGCGATCCGAGCGACGCCCGCGTCGTCGGGTTCGAGCGAATGGCTGGTGGTCCAGCCCAACCTGCCGCGCGGCGATCGTTGGGTCGCCCGCTCTCAGCCGTTGCACCTGGAGCGGGTGCGGGATCAGACGCGACGCGCCTTCGAGGCCGGTTCGAGGCGACCCGATGCGGTGGTGCTGCCCGAGAACCTGTTGACGACTCCCCTCGACGGACACCGCGAACTCGAGAGGGAAGTCACGGACTGGGTGACCGCGTTGGGGACCCCCGTTCTCACCGGGATGGTGATGCGTTCGGAGACAGCCGGCCGGTATCGCAACGCGGCCCTGTGGATCGCACCGCGGGCGGGCATCGTCGGGCGCCTCGACAAGGAGCGCGCGGTGCCCGTGGTGGAGAGCGGGAGCGGGTTCCCGGGCCGAGGGATCGTCTCTACGCTGATTGGCGCCGCCGGACGCGGGCTGCGCGTCGAGGAGGAGACTTCGGCGCTACCGCTTCGTGGCCCGCATCCCGTCGTGGTCGCGCTGTGTTTCGAGGCGCTGCTTCCTTCCCTGGTCGCGGGACGCCGAACCCAGGACAGCGTGGCCATCGTCCACCTGGCCGACGACCGCTGGGTCGGCTCGGAGACGGTCACGGATCACGTGCTCGCGATGGCCCGCTATCGCGCCATCGAACAGCGATTGCCGTTGCTCCGGGTCGCGCACGGGGGCCGCACGGCCCACGTCGATCCCTACGGTCGGATCGCGCGGCAGCTGCCCCTCGATCGCTATGCGTCCCTGCGCGTGAAGCTCCCGACCACGGTGGTGCCTCCGACCCACCGCGAACGCGTCGCGATCCTCGCGTTGCCCGTCGGGTTCGGCTGCGTTGCCGGAGGGTTGGCTCGCTCCTTCGTCGGAAGGAGCCGCCGCCATCGAGGTTGAACCGAAACGCGTCCAGGGCGGTATGATCCTCCCTTCGCCCGCGAAAGGATCTCCCTCATGCACACCCTCACCATCGACGGAAAGGCGGTCGCCGGCGCTGGCGCCCGCGAGGTCATCAACCCCGCCACCGGCGCGGCCTTCGCCCAGGCCCCGGATTGCTCCCGGGCTCAGCTCGACGAGGCGATGGAATCGGCCCAGGCGGCCTTCGGTCCCTGGAGCCGCGACGAGCAGGCCCGCCGGCAGGCCCTGCGCGACTGCGCGGCGGCCCTGCGCGCGGCCGCACCCGAAGCGGGGCGGGTGTTGACCCAAGAGCAGGGGAAGCCGCTCCAGAAGGCCATCGGCGAGTTCATGGGCTCGGCCGTCTGGTTCGACTTCACGGCCGGGTTGGAAATCCCGGTGGAAGTCGTCCAGGACGACGAGAAGGCCCGCATCGAAGTGCGCCGCCGTCCGCTCGGCGTCGTCGGAGCGATCACGCCCTGGAACTTTCCCGTCTTGCTGGGCGTCTGGAAGATCGCGCCAGCGCTCCTCGCCGGGAACACGGTGGTGATCAAGCCCTCGCCCTACACGCCGCTCTCGACGCTGGTGCTCGGCGAGATCCTGCGCGACGTCTTGCCGCCGGGCGTGCTCAACGTGGTGTCTGGCGGCGACGAGCTCGGCGCCTGGATCACCGAGCACCCGATCCCGCGGAAGATCTCCTTCACCGGCTCGGTCGCCACCGGTAAGCGCGTCGCTGCCGCGGCCGCGCCCGACCTGAAGCGCCTCACCCTCGAGCTCGGGGGCAACGACGCGGCCATCTTGCTGCCCGATGTCGATCCGGGCGCCGTGGCCGAGAGGCTCTTCTGGGGCGCCTTCGAGAACAGCGGCCAGATCTGCAGCGCGGTGAAGCGCGTGTTCGTCCACGAGGATCGCCTCGCCGACGTGCGCGACGCGCTCACCGACATCGCGCGTGGCGTCGTCGTGGGCGACGGTCTCGACGCGGCGTCTCAGATCGGTCCGATCAACAACGCGCCCCAGTTCGAGCGCGTCTGCGAGCTGCTCGAAGACGCCAAGGCCGCGGGCGCGACGATCCACGGCAGCGGCGCCCGCAGCGGCGACGGCTACTTCTTCGAGCCCACGATCGTCACCGACGTGGCCGAGGGCGTGCGGCTGGTCGACGAAGAACAGTTCGGTCCGGCGCTGCCGCTGCTCTCCTACCGGGACGTCGACGACGCGGTCGAGCGCGCGAACGGCACCGAGTTCGGCTTGTCGGGTTCGGTGTGGTCGAACGACGTCGAGCGCGCCACCGATGTCGCGTCGCGGCTCGTGTGCGGCACCGCCTGGGTCAACAAGCACGTCGACATCGTGCCCCACGCGCCCTTTGGTGGGGCGAAGTGGAGCGGCGTCGGCGTCGAGAACGGGCCCTGGGGGCTGCTCGGGTTCACCGAGCTCCAGACCCTCAACGTCGCGAAGGGCTGAACCCGGGGTCAGCCCCGCTCGTCCACGACTGCCGCGACGACCAGGGTGAGTCCGTGCACCGCGCGGACGCGCACCCGTGCGCCGGCGTCGACGGCGTCGTGGTCGGGGCCGAGCTCCGCGCGCCAGCGCTCGGGGCCGATCCGCACGTATCCGCCCGGGTCGAGGCGATCGAGGGCTTCGCCTTCGCGCCCCACCAACAGCTCCGCGGCGTCCGGACCATCTTCGTAGGCCTTGCGCAGCCAGGGGTAGAGCGCGAAGTCCTTCGCCACCCAGCCGAGCCACAAGAGCACCGCCCAATGGAGCGCGAGCCCCCAGCGATCGACGATGAACCAGAGCAACACCGCAGCCAGGGTCCAACCCGGCAGCTCGAGGAGCAGGTAACGGCGGAAGGTCTTGGAGATCATCATCGTGTTTCGGGCCCGAACCCGGATCTAGCCAGTGGAATACCGGACGCCCAGAATCTCGTAGACGATGTCGCCCTTGGGGCGGCGTACGACGACCTCATCGCCTTCGGCCTTGCCGAGCAGCGCCTTCCCGACGGGGGAGTCCATGCTGATGCGCCCGGCCTCGACGTCGAATTCGTCGGGTCCGACGATCTGGTACTCCACCTGGCTGCCGTCTTCGGCCTCGAGGGAGACCCACGCACCGAAGTAGACCTTGCCGTCGCCGCGGTCCCGGGGTTGCACGACCTCGAGTTCGTCGAGGCGCTTGTTCAGGAATTCGAGGCGGCTGTCGATCTCGCGCAGGCGCTTCTTACCGTAGATGTACTCGGCGTTCTCCGATCGGTCGCCCAGGGCCGCCGCTTCACCGACCTCGTGGGCCACCTTCGGACGCTCGACCGACCACAGCTGCTGGTATTCGTCCTGCAGCCGCTGCTCGCCCGCGCGCGTGATGTAGGGCGAGCGCGGCGGGCGCTGCGTGGGGCGCCGGCTCATCGGCGTCGCCTCGCGCGGCGCACGACGCTTCCGGTATTCTCGGCCGTTCCCTGAAACCCCGTCCCACTCGAGGCCTTGGTGCGCATTCGCTCGATTCTCTCCGGACTCGGCTGGCTTGCGGCGATCGCGCTCGGGGCCGCTCTGGCGACCCCGGGAGCGCCCGCTGGCGCCGAGGGCGGGGCGCACCGGCTGCTCCTCGCGACCACCACGAGTTTCCGCGACTCGGGTCTGCTCGACCGCCTGTTGCCGCTGTTTCGCGAGCGTACCGGAATCGAAGTCCAGGTGGTGGCGGTGGGCACCGGGGCCGCGCTGCGCATGGGAGCCGAGGGCAACGCCGATGTCCTGGTCACCCACGCCAAGGCTGGGGACGAGCAGCTCGTGGCGGCAGGGGCCGCCGTCGCGCGGGTCCCGTTCATGCGCAACCACTTCGTGTTGGTGGGCCCCGCGTCGGATCCGGTAGCCGCGAGTAGCGCTACCAGCGTGACGGCTGCGCTCCAGCGCATTGCCACCGCGGGTGCACCATTCGTGAGCCGCGCCGACGATTCGGGAACCCATCGCAAGGAGCAGGCACTGCTGCGCGCGGCTGGCCTCGACCCGAAAGCGCCCTGGGAAGGCGTGATCGAGACCGGTTCGGGCATGGGCTTCTCGCTGCAGGTCGCGGCCGAGCGTCGGGCCTACATCTTGTCCGACCTCGGCACCTTCCTGAACTACCGGGAGCGCACCGGGCTCGTGCGGCACAGCAGTGACGAGCCCGTGCTCGAAAACGTCTACTCCATCTTGCGCGTCGACCCGTCGCGCTTCCCCGGGCGCGTCCGCACCGTCGAAGCCGAAGCCTTCGAGCGCTTCCTCGTCGCGCCCGACGTACAGCGCACCATTGGCCAGTACGGCACCGACCGCTTCGGAGCCCCGCTCTTCCAACCGTTGCGCGGGGTCGAGTCGGCCGCGGCGAACTAGCGCATGATCGGCCTGGGTGAAGGAGAGCTGGTCGAGATCACCCTGCGCACCCTCGCCGTGAGCGGGTCGGCCCTGATGATCGCGCTCGGGATCGGGTTGCCGATCGGCATCTTCCTCGGCCAACGGCGATTCTCGGGGCGTGCAGCCGTGGTGACCGGTGTCAACGCGGGCATGGGAGCGCCGCCGGTGGTGGTGGGTCTGTTGGTGGCACTGCTCCTCTGGCGCAGCGGTCCCCTTGGTGGCCTCGGTTGGATGTACACGCCCTGGGCGATGGTGTTGGCCCAGGCGCTGATCGCGCTGCCGATGGTCGTCGGTATCACGCTGGCCGCCGTCGCGGCGCTTCCCGAGGACTGGATGCTCCAGGTGCGCACCCTCGGCGTCTCGACCGGGTGGCGGGGCTGGCTCTTGCTTCGAGAGATCCGCCTCGGGCTGTTCGCGGCGGTGATCGCGGCGCTCGGAGGGATCCTCTCGGAAGTCGGTGCCGTCATGATGGTCGGCGGCAACCTGCGCGGTGAGACCCGCATGCTCACCACCGCGATCCTGATGCACACCCAGATGGGCGACTTCGAAGCGGCTCTGGGGCTCGCCGCCGTGCTCTTCGGCTTGATGATCTCGCTGGCGGCGCTCCTGACCGTCGTTCAGCAGAGTGGACGCTCGTGAGCGCAGCGGTTCTCGAGCTCCGCGAGGTCGTCGTCGAGCGCCGTTCGAAGACGGGAGCGTTCCGTCTCGAGGTGGATGCGCTCGCGGTGGAACCCGGCGAAGTGCTGGTGGTGCTCGGGCCGAACGGCGCGGGGAAGAGCACGCTCCTGCGCGTGCTGGCCGGGCTCGAGTCGGACGTGACGGGACGGCTGCACGGAATCGGGCCCGAGACGGCGACGCTGGTGTTCCAACAGCCGGCGCTCTTCTCGGGGACGGTCTTGCACAACGTGCGCGTCGCCCTGCGAGGCCGTGGAGTGCCGCGTGACGCTGCCGATGCCAAGGCGCTGCGGGCGCTCGAGCGCTTCGGGATGGAGGGCCTGGCCGGACGTCGTGTCGGCGTGCTCTCGGGGGGCGAGCGGCGCCGCACGGCATTGGCCCGCGCCTTCGCCGTCGACCCGAAAGTGTTGCTGCTGGACGAACCCTTCGACGATCTCGATCTCGCCGCCCAACGCGGTCTGGCGAACGAGTTGCGGCAGCTGGCCGTCGCAGAGGGCATCGCGATCGTGATGGTCACCCACGATCTGCGCGGCGCGCTTCCCCTGGCCGATCGCGTGGCCGTCTTGCTCGACGGGAAGCTGCGTCAGGTCGGCCCACGAGACGCGGTGCTTTCGCGTCCGGCGGATGCGGCGGTCGCTGCTCTGGTCGGAATGGAGAATCTCTGGTCGGCGAGGATCGAGGCGGAGGGCGCGGTCGTCGGGTCGGACCTCGTGTTGCCACCGCCCGCCGATGCGGAGTCTGGCGCGCGCGGGAGCGTCGGTCTGCGCCCCGAACACCTGTGTCTCGGAGCGGTCGACGATACCGAGGCGATCGCGCTGCCGAGCGGGACCGTCCAGGCCCTCCGCGATGATGGCCAGCTCGTGCGGGTCCACGTGCTGGTCGGGCAGACCGACCTCCGTGGTCTGCTGCTCTCGGGTAGCGCGCGAGCGCAACAGCTCGCGGAAGGCGCACCCGTCGCGCTCGCGGTGCGCGCGCGGCACTTGCACTGGATGCCCGAGCCCCGAGCGAAAGCGGAGTGACGATGCGCCTCTACGACTATCTCGAGTCCGGCAACGGCTACAAGGTGCGCCTGCTCCTCCATCAGTTGGAGCGTCGGGTCGAGCGCATCGAGCTCGACATCGTCGCAGGCGAGACACGCACGCCCGAGTTCCTGGCGCTGAACGCAAACGGCCGGATCCCGACCCTCGTGCTCGACGACGGGACGGTGCTTCCCGAGTCGAACGCGATTCTCTGCTACCTGGCCGAGGGCACCCGCTTCTGGCCGCAGGACCGCGTCCAGCGCGCCCAGGTATTGCGCTGGCTCTTCTTCGAGCAGTACAGCCACGAGCCCTACATCGCGGTGCTGCGCTTCTGGGCGCACACGGGCGCGCTCGAGGAGCACGCCTCGGAGGTGCCCGAGCGACGGGTCCGGGGAGAACAGGCGCTCGCGGTCATGGAAGAGCACCTGGACGGTCGCGACTTCTTCGTCGAAACCTACGGCGTAGCCGACATCGCGCTCTACGCGTACACCCACGTTGCCGACGAAGGCGGGTACGACCTCGGCGCGTTTCCACGCGTGCGGGCCTGGATCGGACGCGTGGCCGCGCAGCCGGGGCACATCCCGATCACGCAGGGGTGAGCTAGACCCGTCCCGAGGCTTGCAGCGCCTTGAAGATGCGGCGGGTCGAAGGGGAGCGATTCAGCGTGAAGAAGTGGATGCCCGGCGCGCCGCCGTCGAGCAGCGCCTCGCACTGCGCCGTCGCGTGGCGAACGCCGATCTCCTCGACGCTCTTCGGATCGTCTCCGGCGGCCTCGAGTTCGGCTTCGAGCTCCTGGGGGATCCGATTACCGTTCATCGCCGCCATCCGTCGAATGCCGGGCAGGCTCGTGATCGGCATGATCCCCGCCACGATCGGCACCTCGATCCCCGCAGTACGCGCGCGATCGACGTAGTCGAAGTAGTCGGCGTTGTCGAAGAAGAGTTGGGTGACGAGGAATTCGCAGCCCGCTTCCACCTTCCGCCGAAGACCCAGCATCTCCGTGTCCCAATCCGCCGAGTCCGGGTGCTGCTCCGGATGGGCAGCGCCGCCGACGGAGAAGCCCTGCTCGCGCGCGACCCGGGCCAGGTCCGATGCGTACGCGAACTCTCGTTCGATCTCGCCGTCGTCGGGCAGGTCGCCGCGCAGGGCGAGCAGATTCTCGATGCCGTCGCTGCGCAGGCCCGCGAGTACGTCGCGCACCTCGTCGCGCGAATAGTGGACGGTCACCAGGTGGGCCATGGTCGGGACGTCGAACTCGTTCTGGATCCGCGCGACCAGGGTGAAGGTGAGCGAGCGCCGTCCCTTCTCGAGGGGGCAGGTGACCGAGATGTAGTCGGGGCCGAGCTCCGAGAGCTCGGTCACCGCACGCATCAGGATCTCGACGCCCTTGTCCGTTTTCGGCGGAAAGAACTCGAAGGAGACGACCGGACGTTTCTGCTGGTAGAGCTGGGCGATCTGCATGGCGGGTTTCCCCGGGGGTCGGAGGAGTATAGGAGACGCGTGCAGCCTTGCCTCGATCCGTCGGGGCCGACACCCTACCCGCGATGTCCGGCGATTTCGACGACGACGCCCCGCAGCACGTGGTCGTGCCACGCGACGCCTTGCCGCCCGAGGTCGTGAGCGCCCTGCTCGAGGAGTTCGCGAGCCGCGACGGAACCGACTACGGGAGCGTCGAGCGCAGCCTGGCCGAGAAGGTCGCCGACCTGCGCCGCCAGCTCGAGCGCGGCGAGATCGGCATCGTGTTCGATCCGGGGTCCGAGACGACCACGCTGGTGCCCGCCCGCGAACTCCCCGACGGGTAGGCGCGCGCAGCTTCGGGGCGCCGAGAGGTGTGGAGCCGACGAGGTCGACCCCACACCGGGGTCGCAAAACGAACCCCTTACCCAGTGAGGCCATTCTGTCCCGCCGACGGTGCTGCCGTCAACGCGGTGCTCTCCGTCGGTGGACGGGCACCCTTGGGCTGCGATGGACCGTTGCGCGCGAGTAACGGGAGAAGGAGAATCCGCCACACACCCCCGCCTCGCTCGCGGCCGCGCCCGGACCGCGCCAACCACCGCCTTTCGACCCGGACGCGGTCGGCCACCAGGAGTTCTGATGATCTACGACAGCATTCTCGACACGATCGGCAACACCCCGGTCGTGCGCCTCGACCACATCGCGCCTCCGGGCATCGATCTCTTCGCGAAGGTCGAGGCCTTCAACCCGGGCGGCTCGGTCAAGGACCGCCTCGCCTACGCGATCCTCCAGGACGCCGAGAAGCGTGGCGTCCTGAAGCCGGGCCAGACCATCGTCGAAGCCACTTCGGGCAACACGGGCATCGCGCTCGCCATGGTGTGTGCGGCGAAGGGCCATCCCTTCGTGGCGACGATGGCCGAGTCCTTTTCGATCGAGCGGCGCAAGGTGATGCGCGCGTTCGGTGCGAAGGTGATCCTGACGCCGGCGGCCGAGCGCGGCACCGGAATGGTGAAGAAGGCCGAAGAACTCGCCGAGCAGCACGGCTGGTTCCTGGCACGCCAGTTCCAGAACCCGGCGAACCCCGAGTACCATCGCAACACCACCGGACCCGAGATCCTGCGCGACTTCGCGAACCGTCGGCTCGACTACTGGGTGACCGGCTGGGGGACGGGCGGCACGCTCACCGGCGCCGGTCAGGTGATCAAGCGCGCGCGTCCCGACACGAAGATCGTGGCCACCGAACCCGAGCCGGCCTCGCTCCTGGCGGGGAAGGAATGGCAGCCCCACAAGATCCAGGGTTGGACGCCCGACTTCGTGCCGGACGTGCTCGACGCCGAGGTCTTCGACGAGCTGATCCCCGTTGGCGAGGACGAGTCGAAGGAGTGCGCGCGCCGTCTCGCTGCAGAGGAGGGCATCTTCGTCGGGCTCTCAGCCGGGGCGACGCTGGCGGCGGGTCTCCAGATCGCGAAGCAGGCCGAGAAGGGATCGACCATTCTGGTCATGCTCCCGGACACCGGCGATCGCTACCTGTCGACCTGGCTCTTCGACGACGTCGAGGAAGGCTCGGACGAGGCCTGGCTCTCCACGCTCTAGGCGAACCCGCGCGGGCTAGCGCGTGGCGTCGGCCGTCCGAGGGCCTGCGATCGCGTTCTGCGCGACCGGCGACTCGAGTGCGCGACGAGGCGGGACCGCCTCGCCGGCCACCTGGACGTAGGCGAGGTAGCGGTCGCGCACAGCGCGCACGTAGCGAACGGGCTCGTCGCAGCGGCAGTAGCCCATCGGGCTCTTCGCGGCGACGCTGCGGCTGCGCTTCGCCAGCATCGCCGTCTCGACGTGGCCGAACCAGCGGTTCGGGTCGAGGCCCCGCTCGCGAGCGAGCCGACGCGCGTCTGCCAGGTGCCCTTCGCCGGCGTTGTAGGCGGCGAGGGCGAGCCAGTTGCGATCCGCGACCGAGAGCGAGTCCTCGAGTCGACCGCGCAGGCGTGCCAGGTAGCGAATGCCGGCGTGGATGCCGGTTTCCGGGTGCTCGACGTTCGGAAGCCCCACCGAACGCGCGGTGCGCGGCATCACCTGCAGCAGGCCTCGCGCTCCCGCGAAGGAGCGCGCGCGCGGGTCGAACTTGCTCTCCTGGTGCATCTGCGCGGCGATCAAGCGCCAATCGAAGCCGTAGCGGCTGGCGTAGCGCCGTAGCAGCTCGTCGAAGGGCGACAGGCGTCCCGCCCGTGAGGCGCGATTCTCCGCGTGGAGTCGAATGCGGGCCGGCGATCGGAAGTAGCGCTTCGCGAGCACGTTGTAGAAGGTGCCCCGGTACTCCTTGCGGAAGAAGGCGTCGATCTCCGCGCGGAGCTCCGGGTTGTGCCGACGCACGGCCCAGCCGAGTTCGGTGGACCCCGAGAGGGGCAGGGCAGCGCGGACGTCGTCGCGCCAGGCCAGCGCGATGTCGACGATGTGGCTGTCGGCGACGGTGAGGTCGTAGACGCCGAGCGCCACGCCCTCGATGATCTCTTCGGTCTCGAGATCCTCCGGCACGGCCTCGATCTCGATCGCGAGGCCGCTCGCGCGGAGCGCGTGCAGGATCTGCCAATGCGCGCTGCTGCGTCGCACGTGAATGCGTCGACCCTCCAGCGCGGTGAGGTCGGCGAGTGAAGCTTCGTCCCGCCGCGCGACCACCATCGGGCGCACCCGCTGGGTGCGCTCGGAGAAGGAGACGCCCAGCGCTTCGGCGCGTTCGGGAGACCGGAGGAGGGAGGCCGCGATCAGGTCGCCGCGTCCCTTCCGCAACCAGGGAACGAGATCCGCATGGGAGGGGGGCACCACCACTTCGAGCTCGACGCCGAGCCGGCGCGCGAACTCACGCGCCAGCTCGTACTCGAAGCCGAGGATCCGACCGTTCCAGACGTAGTGGTGGGCCGCGTTGCTGCGGGTGAGGACGCGGAGCACGCCGCGCTCGCGGATCGCGGCCAGGTCGCCGACCGAGCGCCCGGGGAACCGACGGTCCTGGCGGATCCGCGTGAGAAAGCCATCCACCGCGCGACGCAGCTTCGGTGCGTCGGGCGCGAGGGCCCAGGCGATCAGCGACATCCCGGGGAGCGCGAACGCGGCCCGCAGCTCGGGGTGGGCGGGCAGGAGGGGCGTCAACAGGTTGCTGTCGGCGAGGGTCAGGTCGAGATCGCCCTGCGCCACCCGTGCCAGCAGATGTTCGAGGCTCTGATCTTCGTCGACCGCCTCCACCGTGATATCCGGGAACTCCTGCGCGAGCGCCTGCAGTCGTTCCCAGTGCGAGGACGAGCGTCGCACCCCGATGCGCCGTCCCGCGAGGTCGGCGGGGCCACGCAAGCGGGTCCCGTCGCGCCGCGCGACCACGAGCTCACGCACGACAGCCACCGGCGCCGTGAAGGCGACGCGTTCGCGGCGGGACGGGGTCACCGTCAGGTTCTCGGCGGCGAGATCGCCGCGTCCGTCGGCGATCGCGCGAATCACCTCGTCGAACCCGTCGACGTAGACCCAGCGCACCGACACGCCGAGCTCCTGGGCAAGGGCGACGGCCTGGCTGCGCTCGGCTTCGAGGGGACGACCCGCCGCGGGAAGCACGGGCGACGCCTCGTAGCGCGGGAGCACGACGCGCAGGTGGCCACGGCGTCGGATCGACTCGAGGTCGTCGGCGCGGGCGACTCCGGCCCACACCGACGTGAGCAACGCGATGCCGAGCAGCGCGACTCCGAGCGCCAGAGTGCGCGCGCCGCGCGAGAGCAGACCCGTTCCCCCCTGCATCGGGTCGATTCTGGACGGCGCGGCGAGTCGTGTAAAGGGATGGGCGGCGCGCCTAGGCGTCGCTGTCCTCCCGCCCGAGCCGCTGGCGCTGGAGCTTTCCGGCCGCCGTTCGGGGGAGACTCGAGACCGTTTCGAAGTGCGCGGGCACCTTGTAGCCGGCGAGTCGCGCGCGGCAGAAGCCCTCGAGCTCTTCTCCTGTGGGGGATGCGCCGTCGCGCGCGACGATCCACGCCCAGGGCACCTGGCCCCAGCGCTCATCGGAGCGGCCCGCGACGCCTACCTCGGCAACCTGGGGATGCGCGCTCAACACCGCCTCGATCTCGGCCGGGTAGACGTTCTCCCCCCCGGAAACGATCAGATCGCTGCGCCGCTCGAGCACGTGGAGTCGGCCCTGGGCGTCCCAGCGACCGAGGTCCCCCGTGCGCAGCCAGCCGTCACGCAGCGTCTCGGCCGTCGCCTCGGGGCGGTTCCAGTAGCCCCGCATCACCGTCGGGCCACGCACCCAGATCTCCCCGTCGGTGTCCGTGTCGCGACCCTCCGCGTCGACCACGCGCACCTCGGTTCCCCAGAGTGGAATCAGACCCGGATCGCTCGCGCGCTCGGGGGGGCTCGTCGCCACTTGCGAGGTCGCCTCGGTGAGCCCGTAGGTCAGCGCCACGGGGAAGCCGTTCGCCAGCGCGCGGTCGTGCAGCGGTTGTGGACACGGACCCCCACCCAGCAGCAGGAAGCGCAGCTCGGGCGGGACGGCGCCGCGGGGCCAGACGTCGAGCAGGCGTACGAGCATCGTCGCGGTGAGCGACAGTGCGCTGACGCCATCCTCCATCAAGGCGTCTGCAACGCGTTCGGGCTCGAAGCGGTCGTGCACGACGACGGTGCTGCCCTGGAGCACGCTGCGCCAGAGAATCGAGAGACCTCCGACATGGAAGAGAGGCAGGCACGCGAGCCAGCGTTCCTGGGGCGACGACCCCAGCCCGAAGGCCGAAGCGATGGCCGAGGCTTCGAAGTTCGCGGGCGTGAGGAGCGCGCCCTTCGGGCGTCCCGTCGTGCCCGAGGTGTAGATCAGCGTGGCCGCGCGAGCGTCGAGCGCGGGATCGGCCGGACGTGACAGCGCCAGGACGTCGCCGCGGTCGAGGTCGGGCCACGCGACGTGCGGTACGCCGGCCGAGGTCGCCGCCGCGACCGCGTCGTGTTCCGAGGGATCGTGGAGCAAGAGGGCCGCGCCCGCGTCCTCGAGCTGGAACGCGAGCTCGGCGGCGGTCAGGCGCCGGTTCAAGGGAACCAGGCAGAGCGCGAGCCGGCGCGCCGCGTGGACCGCGCGGGCGAGGTGCACGCCGTCCGGACAGGCGACCGCCAGTCGGTCGCCCGCTCCGAGGCCACAGCGCTCCAGCGCGTTCGCGACGTCCGACACCGAACGGTGAAGCTCCCCGTAGTCGAGGTGCACGTCGGCCCGTTCGAGGGCGCGGGCGGCGGGCGTTCGCGCGGCCCGCTCGGCCAGCCAATCGAGCGAACTCACGGGCATGGGATGGCTTCGATCGGGGCGTCGGGAGCCCAGGCGAGGTGGACATGCACCGCTCGGCGTTCGGTCGGCACGTGGAAGTGTCCGGTCTCGAGGCGCGGGGGCGCCCCGAGGTCGGCGGCGAGTACCGGACCCAACCCGGACGGCGGTCCCTTTGCGAGCGCAGCGGCCAGCGACACGGCGGCCCACGTCCCGACCGCGGAGTCGAGGAAGCCTCCGATCACCGGAAGTGCATCGGAGGCGCGTGCGAGCTCGGCCATCGCCTGGGTCGCGCGCAGCCCCCCCAGCACCGCCGGCTTGAGCACCCAGACATCGGCGGCCTGCCGCTCGGCGATGCGTCCCGCGCTCGCGTGGTTGCTCAGACACTCATCTGCGCCGAGCGGTACCGGCGAGGTCTCCCGCAAACGCGCCAGCGCCTCGACGTCGGCGACCGGCTGTTCGACCCAGGCCGGCCGGTACGGCGCCAGCGCCGCCAGTCGTTCGCGTGCGTCCGCCTCCTCCCACGCCCCGTTCGCGTCCAGCCGGAGCTCGACGGCGTCAGGGCAGACGCGCCGCACGGCGGCGACGCGCTCCAGGTCGGCGTTGCCGAGTCCTACCTTGAGCTTGAGCGCCGGGAACCCCGCAGCCACGGCGGCGGCGGCTTCCTCGCCGAGATCGCTGGGGCCGGTCGCGCTCAACAGGGCCGCGACCCCGACGCGTGCCCGCGGACGCCGGCGCCCTCGGTCGGCGAGCAACGCGGACAGGGGAACCCCCTGCAAACGCGACGCGAGGTCGTGCAAGGCCGTATCCAGGGCGCCCCGGGCACAGGGGCGATCCTTCGCCATCGCATCGACGTGGTCGAGGTTCGTCATCAGCGACCGGCGGCCGAATTTGCAGAGTTCTGCACCCACCGCGCGCAGGGCGGCTTCGGCTTCCTCCCGGGATTCCAGGCCGAACCCGGGCAGGGGCGCGGCCTCGCCGTAGCCGACTTCGCCCGAAGCGTCGCGCAGCAGCACGATCCAGCCCTCGCGCGCTCGGATCGTGCCGTGGGCCGTCGCCAGTGGAGTGCGCAACGGAAGCGTGAAGGGTCGCAGGCAGAACTCGGCGACCTGGATCACGACAGCGCGATTCCCGCCGCGAAGAACGCCGAGAAGAGCAGCGCCAGCCGCGCGGTGCGTTCGAGGATCGGGTTGAGCGCCGAGCCTCGTTCGCGGCGCAACGCGCGCACCAGGCCGATCGCGGGCGGTGCGCACAAGAGCGGAAGCCAGATCCACTGGGCATCGAGCAGGAGCCACCACACGAGCGGCACACCGAGGGCGAGTGCGACCAGCCCCGTGTACTCGGCCCGCGCCGCGGTCTCACCGAAGCGCACGGCCAGCGTGCGCTTGCCGGCTACCCGATCCGTCGCCACGTCGCGCAGGTTGTTGACGCAGAGCACCGCCGTCGCGAGTGCGCCCACGGGCAGCGCCGCCCACCACGCCTCGAGCGGCAGCGTGCCGAGCTGCACCCAGACCGTGCCGCACACCGCACCGAGGCCGAAGAACAGGAACACCGCGACGTCGCCCAGGCCGTGATAACCCAGCGGGTACGGCCCGCCGGTGTACGCATAGCCCGCGGCGATCGATACCAGCCCGAGCGCCAGGATCGGCCAGCCGCCCACCGCGACGAGGTAGAGGCCGACGAGGAAGGCCAGCCCGAAGGCGAGCACGGCACCGCGTCGCATCTGATGGGCAGTGAGCCAGCCCTGCTGGACGGCGCGCGGCGGTCCCTGTCGCGCCTCGGTGTCGGCCCCCTTCTCGGCGTCGGCGAAGTCGTTGACGAAGTTGGACCCGATCTGCAGACACAGCGCCCCGGCCAGGGCGCCGAGGGCGGGAAGCCACTGGGGCTCGGCCGTGTGTGCGGCGACCGCCGTCCCGACGGCAACCGGCGCGACCGCCAGGGGCAACGTGCGCGGTCGGCTCGCGAGCCACCACGCTTGCAGGGCCGAGGGACGTTCGGCCAGCGCCGCTTCAGCCATCGTGGCTCGCTTCCGAACGGGCCTCGACGCGGCTCCAGAACTCCGAGAGGGAAGCGGCGAGGAAGTTGGCGTTCTCCCAGTGCGCGGCGTGCCCGGCTGCGGGGACGTCGACGCGCTGCGCGTCGGGGATCTGCCCAGCCATCTGGTCGGCGATGGCGACGAACTTCGTGTCTTCGGCCCCGGCTGCGATCCAGCAGGGAACCGACAGCGTTCCCAGGGCGGCGTGCAGCGCCGGCTGTGCGCCGGTCCCCATGCCCCGGAGCGAACCCGCCAGGCCCGACGCGCGCTGGGACAGCCGGTCGCGTCGAAGCGCGGCCCGGGTGTCGCCGTCGAGTCGGGTGGTCTGGGAAGCGAAGAGTGGCAGCGACTCCCACGACTCGACGAACGCGGCCACGCCGTCGGCTTCGATGCGCGCGGCCAGCGCTTCATCACTCGCGCGTCGCGCGGCGCGCTCGTCTTCGCCGGCGAGCCCGGGGCTCGCCCCCAGCAGCGCCAGCGACGCGACCTTCTCGGGAGCGCGCGCGGCCAAGGCCAGGGCCGTACGGCCCCCCATCGAGTAGCCGAAGAGATGCACGCGCCCGAGCGCCTTCGCGTCGATGAGGGCCGACAGCTGTTCGACGCAAGCCTCCATCGCGTAGGGCGCCGCGACACTCGGGGCCTCGCTGGCGCCATGTCCGACAAGGTCGGGAGCGACGACGCGGTAGCGTTGCGACCACCGCGCGGCGAGCGGCGCGAACCCGCCCCCGGTTCCTGTGAAACCGTGGAGCGCGAGCACGCTCGGTCCGCGGCCCCAGGCATGCACGGCGAGGGACACGCCCGCGGCCGAGACGTGGGTCACACGCTCAGTCAAGGGAGGCCTCTCGTGCGGCCTCGTGCATCGCCGCTTGCAACGTGCGTCGCTGTTCGACGCTCGCCGCGGCTCGGGTGGGAACGACGAGACAGCGCGGGCCCTCGGCCGCGGCGGCCTGCTTCAGCGCCGAGCGCAGATGGAGCCAGGAGGTGATGCGCTCGCTCGGAACGCCCGCTGCCTCCGACAGGCGGACGAGGTCGTGACCATGCGGGGTGTGGAAGACCTCTTCGAACGAAGCGGCATCCCCGAACGCGGCGACCGGCAGCATCGAGAAGATGCCGCCACCGTCGTTGTCGACCACGACCAAGGTGAGCGGAAGGCCGAGCCGTTGCGCGGTGAGCAGACCCGAGAGGTCGTGAAGGCACGCGAGGTCGCCCACGTAGAGGACGGTCCGCCCGCCGCGCGCGTGGGTCGCCCCGGCTGCCGACGAGATCAGACCATCGATCCCGTTCGCACCCCGATTGCAGAGCACGCGGGGGCCCGCGTGGCCGCTCGGCCAGAACTGATCGAGGTCGCGGACCGGCATGCTGCTCGAGACGTAGAGGGCGTCCTCGGGACCGAGGCTCCCGATCAGCTCGTGGGCGACGCGCGCCTCGAGAAGTTCCTCCTCGGCGGCGAGTGTCGCTTCCAGCACGCGGTCCGCAGCGGCGTCGGCCCGGGCGAAGGCCGCCTGCCAAGTGCCTTGTTCCGGTTTCGGGAGCTGCGACGCCAGCGTGTCCGCAAACGCCGCGATCTCGGTTTGCCACCACTCGCTCGCCCGGTGGTCCGGATCGTGCCAATGCTCCGCCGGGTCGACGACGACATAGACGTCCGGTGCTGCGTCGCGCAGCCAGTGGGCAATGGGCTTCGAGGTGGGTGCGGCACCGAAGCGCAGCACCGCATCGGGTCGGTGGGCGGCAGCGAAGTCCGGGTCGGCCATCAGCGCGTGGGCCCGGCCGATGCCGGCGCCGCCGAGCTGCGCGGTGGCCTCGCCGAGCAGCGGCCACCCCAACCGGTCCGCGAGCGCGACCAGCGCGTCGCGTTCGCGCGGCGTCGCATCGAGCGGTCCCACCACGACGACACCCCGCTCCGCGGTACGAAGTTGCTCGACCAGGCCTGCGAAGGCGGCCTCGTTCGGTAGCGGGGCCGCTGCTTCGACGCGCGCGTAGGCGCTCCGGTCGCGGCCGCTTTCGGCCACCGTCGAACGCGGGGATGCCCTGTCGGCTGGCACCGGTCGCGGGTCGAGCGGATCCCGGAACGGCAGGTTCAGATGCACCGGGCCGGGTACGGTCCCCGACGCGACTTCAGCGGCCCGACAGGCCAGCGCGCGTGCGTAGCGGAGCCCGGCCTCGTCGGCCTCGGGGAGGGGCGCCTCGGCGAACCAACGCACATGGCTCCCGTACAGGCGCGGCTGGTCGATGGTCTGGCCGGCGCCCCAGTCGCGCAGCTCGGGCGGTCGGTCGGCCGTGAGCACGAGCAGCGGAACCCGCGCATAGTGCGCTTCCACGACGGCGGGCGCGAAGTTCGCGGCGGCCGTGCCCGAAGTGCAGAGCACGATGGCGGGCGCGCGCGAGGCCTTCGCGACGCCCAATGCGAAGAACGCCGCCGAGCGCTCGTCGAGGTGAACGCTGTGGGGAAGTGCCGCCTGGGCGGCCGCGATGGCGAGCGGGGCAGAGCGGGAGCCCGGACACACGCAGACATGCGTCACTACAGCGCGTTCCCATTCCTCGAACAGGGCGTGGGCCACGGCCAGGTTGCGGTTCGGTGCATCCGCCACCGGGCTCGCGACCGGCGGCGGTGTGTCCGACGGCGGAGCCACTAGAGATCCAGCAGCAGTGGCAGGACGACGTTCCACTTGAGACGGGTCTCGCGCAGCTCGGCGTCCGGATCCGAGCCCGCCACGATACCGCCGCCGGCGAAGAGTCGCGCGCGTCGGTCCTGGACCAACGCGCAGCGAAGCGCGGCGGATAGCTCGCCTTCGCCGTCCGGGGTGGTGAAGCCGACGAGCCCCGCGTACCAGCCGCGCTCGAGCGCTTCGTGCTCACCCAGCCAGGCGCGCGACGCGAGCCGCGGCGCGCCCGAGACGGCCGCGGTCGGATGCGAGCGTCGCGCGACGTCGAAGAGGGAAGCATCGCTCTCGAAGTGGCCGCGCAGCGGCGTGTGCAGGTGGCGCACCCCGCCGAGCTCGAGCACGCCCGGCGAATCCGGGGCGTCGACTTCGGCGCCCGCGTCTTCGAGGGCGTCGCGCAACTCACGGACCGCCACCGCGTGCTCGGCCTGTTCCTTCTTGCTCTCGACGAGTGCGCGGCGAAGGCGGCCGTCCTCCTCCGGGTCGCGGCCGCGCGCGGCCGACCCGGCCAGCGCCATCGCGCGGATCTCGCTGCCTTCGCGTCGCAGGAGGCGCTCCGGGGTGGCCCCGACGAAATCCGAATCGCCGAGCCCGACCCAGAACGTCGCACTCGCCGGGTGACCGTGGCGCAGCTCGTGAGTGAGCTTCCAGACGTCGATCGGAGCCTCGCGCTCGACGTCCAGCGCGCGGGCCACCACGGCCTTCTCGAGTTCGCCACGCGAGATCGCGGCCAGTGCCGCTTCGACCAGTGCGCGATGCTCGGCTGCAGCCCGGGCCGTTTCCAGATGCAGCGCTTCGGCAGCGCGCGAGGGGCAGGCGGTCGGTGTCGGGGCGGAGGCCACCGCCCACGCGGCTTCGACGCGCTCGACGGTCGTTGCCGGGTCATCGCCTGGATCGACGGCGACCGTGGCGGTGCAGTGTCCGAGCTCGCCCGTGCGTGTCCACAGGGTCTCGGGGATCCACCAGCACGCCGGCGGGAAGGCGTCCCACAGGCCGTGGCTCGGCGCATCGTCGAAGGCGAAGCCCCCGACCCACAGGGGGCTACCGGACGAACCACCGCCGGTGTCCGTTCCCCACCAGAGTCGCGCCGAGACATCCGCCATCCGCTCTTGCGCGGTTTCGAAGCGACGGGTCCCCTGGGCCATCACGCTCGCGGCCTGGCCTCGCCCCGCCCAGGCGCGCTCGGCCGCGGGAATGGCGTAGCCGAAGCGGGCCTTCGGCGAGCCGATCAGCCGTTCGAAGAGATCTCCTTCCGACGTATCGGTCCGCGTCCACGCGAGCCATTGGCGACGCGCTTCGCGACCGGCGGTGGCGCACGCCTCTGCCGCCGCATCGGCGAGGGTGGTTTCCGCGCGCCGCCTCACGAGCGCACCCCGATCAGGATCTGGGCCGTGCCGAGGAGCAATCGCTGCTTCGTGATCTCGCTGAAGCCGGCGAGCTCGAGCATCTCGCGCAGATCGTCGTCGCCCGGCAGGTAACTCGTCGATTGGGGCAGGTAGGCATAGGCCGCACGGTCGGAAAGCCAGCCGCCCACCTTCGGAACGACGCGATCGAAGTAGAGCGAGTGTCCTGCGCGCACCACGCCGCTCGGAGGGCGGTCGACCTCGATCAGCACCAGGCGTCCGCCCGGCGTCAACACGCGTCCCATCTCTCGGAACACCTGACCCAGCTCGACGAAGTTGCGCAGCGCGAAGCCGCAGGTGAGGACCGTCGCCGAACCCGTCGCGAAGGGCAGGGCGGCGCCATCTCCCTGCGCCAGCGAAACCCCTTCGAGTCGCCGCTGGGCCCCGCGCAGCATCTCGCGCGCGAAGTCCACGCCGATCACCTGGGCACCCCGCGCCGCGGCCTGCTCGGCGAGATCCCCGGTACCGCAGGCGAGATCGACCAGGATGTCGTCGGCACCGACTTCGGCTGCGTCCAGCGCACGGCTGCGCCAGCGCTGATCCAGCCCGAGGGTCATGATCCGGTTCAGCGCGTCGTAGCGCGGGGCGATGCGATCGAACATCGCCTTCACCGCGGCGCGCTTCTCTTCCGGCGGCGGTAGGGCGTCTATCGCCATGCGACCTCCACTTCGAGGCGCGCTTGATCCAAGGCTTCCAGAGCGGCTTCGAGCGCGTCGCGCTCCTCGCTGCCGTCGAGACGCTGCAGCGCGCGCGTCACGAGCGTGCGCTGGAAGTGCATCGCCACCAACCGCGTCACCATCGGCAGCAGCTGCTGGAACTGGTCGGTGATGGCGTGAAGGTCGCCGGCGGTCTCGCCGCCCTTGCGAATGTGGTCGTCGAAGAGCCCGATCGCGGCGTCGCAGGTCTCGCGGATGTTCCGGTTGTGGGCGGTGGCCTGCTGCAAGAGCAGGTGCAGCGGAAAGCCCGCCTTCAGGAGATCCATCCCGACGCGCGCGATCTCGACATCGGCTTCGCTGAAGCGGGGCTCGCCGTCGGTATCGAGGGGCTCGAGCAGCCCCGTCTGGATCGCGGCGCGCAGCAGCACCTCGGGCACACCCGACTCGGCCGCGAGTTCCGGGAGGGTCCAGGTGCGATTGCCGACGCGGGCATCCACGAGGGCCTGGAGCAGGGTGCGCTCTTCCCCCTGCTCGGACGCGAGCACCTTCTGGATCTGGTCGAGACTGAACCCCTGTCCCTGCAGATCCCGGATGCGCCGCAGCCGCTCCACGTGGGGTTCGCCGTAGTAGGCGACCCGACCGCGGCGGATGGGCGGATCGAGCAGGCCGCGACCCTGATAGAAGCGGATCGTGTCCACTCCCACTCCGGTCGAGGAGGCCAGCGCTTCGACGAGATATTCCACGCATTCATTATAGGAGTAACTGCTCGAATCGTCGAATCATTAGCAATTTCAATTACTTGGCGCTTCGCCCGTCCGGCTTCCCATGCCTGACGCCCGCCCCGGGGCCAGAGGCGCTACCCGTCTCTGCGCGGTCCGCGCGGCGGGCCCGGGAGGTGTTCATGCGCGTGGCGGCGGGGGTGTTGTTGGCCGGGATCTTCTTCGCGGCCCTGGTCTGGACCACGCTGGGCCAGACCGCCGTCACCTGTGAGGTGTGTCTGACCTTTGCGGGCCGGGAGGCCTGTCGCGAATCGTCGGGCGCCGATCGCGAGCAGGCTCGCGCCATGGCCCAGAGCACGGCCTGCGCGGTGCTCTCGAGCGGGGTGACCCAAGGCCTCCAATGCCAGCGCGTCGTGCCCTCTCGGACGCGATGCGACGGGGACTCCTAGCGGCGCGTGGAGCGCGTCTACTACGACCACAGTCGGGCCGAGGCGGAACAGCCCGGTTTTCGCTCGGGGGAGGCCACGAGCTTCGTCCTCGACCCGAACGGAGAGGTCGTGACCTGCGCCCGTGTGAGATTGGCGCCGAACTCGCTGCACGCTCTCCACGGTCACGGCGTCGTCGAGGCCTTGAACCGGCTTCCGCTGGCGGTCGGTCCGATCGAGGCGGGATGCGACGCCGTCCTCGAGCCGCGCGCGTTGTCCGAGGCGTCGCGGATCCTCTACGAGGCCGACCGGAGCACGTATGGCGCGACCTGGGAGTTTCGGGTCGGCGCCGCGGACGCTCCGCCCCGGGAGTACTGCATCGTGATCGACAACCGGGAGTACCAGCGCACCCTCTCACGGCTCCAGTACCTCGTGGTGCTCGCCGGTCGGGAAGGGCGGGCGGTTCGGCTGGCCCTCTAGCGCCCGTGAATCCCGCAGCACCAGCCGGCATCGCAGAGACACCCCACCGATGAACCCGCTGGAGGATCCGATGTCATTCCCGTCTCGTCTGCGCTCGCCGTCCCGCCCGCGCTCGCCGTCTCTCGCGAGCACGACCTGGGCGCTCCTCGCGACCCTGCTGTTCGCCCACGCCGCGTCGGGTGTCGAAGCCGTGCACCAGGACCGGAACGGCGTGGCCGTGGAGGGCACGGACGTCGTCGCCTACTTCGCCGACGGTGCCGCCACCGCCGGCAAGGCCGAGTACGAGCACCGCTGGAACGGTGCCACCTGGCGCTTCGCGAGCGCCGAGCACCGGGACCTCTTCGTCGCCGACCCCGAGCGCTATGCGCCCCAGTACGGTGGCTACTGTGCGTTCGCGGTCGCCCACGGCAGCACCGCCGGGATCGACCCCGAGGCGTGGACGATCGTCGACGGGAAGCTCTATCTGAACCTCAGCCCGCGCATCCAGCATCGCTGGACCGCCGATCGCGCACGCTTCATCGAACAAGCCGACGCGAACTGGCCGGGCCTGCGCGATGGCTGATTCGATCGGGGCGAACTAGGGAGCCTCGACGCTCCACTCGGCCGACTGGAGCAGCCGGAACTCGAGCAGGCTGCCGCTCGCGATGCGTCCGCTGCTGTCGGTTTCGGTCACGACTCCCGCGCCACCGACGCCTTCCTGGTTGCCGGTGACGATCTCGACCGGGGCACCCGACACCTGCAGGGAGGTCAGCTCGAGGCGCAGCCGCTGCAGCGGCGGACCCGTCGGGCTCGCCGCGCTGACGCGGCCGTACACCGGCGCGCGCGCCGGGACCAGCGTGGTCTCGCCGGTGACGAGAGCGCCGTCGAGGAAACCGGCGAAGCGATCGCCCTCGGTGCTCTGGCGCGGGTCCAGCGAATCCTGCAGTCGCACGCGCAGGCGCGTCCCGGCAGGCAGTTCGATCCGGCGGATCGCAGGCTCCTGACGCGCCGCGGGAGGAGCCGGGCGCGCGCTTCCGCCCGCGATCGCCTGGCCGGGGCCGCTCGGCGCAGCGGTCGGCGCCACGCTCGGCACGAGGGATCGGTCCGCCGGCGGAGCGGGCTCGACCCCAGCCGCAGGGCCGGGCTCGGGCTGGAAGGTCACGGCGACGATCTGGGCGACCGGAATCACCTGTACCACGCCGCCGGTCTCGAAGCGGACCGCTTGCTGGGTGGCGCCTCGGAACCGGCCCTCGAGGCTGCGGCCATCCCGCAGCTCGACCACGTCGGCGGCGGCTCCCACCGCTACCAGCAAGAGCACTCCACAGAGCCCGATCGCGTTGCGCATTCCCCCTCCCGTCCTTCCAGGGGCTCATCGGACGGTGGCGGGTTGGACTTGTGCCCTGCGGAGGGCCGCCCCGGAGCGCGTCCTGCGCTACCCAAGGGCCGATGACGGCGCCGGAATCGAAGGTGGGGTCGGCGTATGGATCCCCCCGAGCCTTGCTCTGGCTCGCCGTGGGCGCCGTCGTGGGGTTGCTGGCCGCCGCCGTCGGGCTCCTGCGCTCGGGTGAGGTCGGCGCCGGCTTGCCCGGGAACGCGGCCGCGTCGGTGAACGGAGAGGTGATCCGGCTCGAGGAACTCGACCGGGCGCTGGCCGCCCTGGACGCGGACCGCCGGGAGCCATTGGGCCCGGAAGAGCGCCAGCACGTCCTCGACCGCCTGCTCGACGAGGAGCTCCTGGTGCAGCGGGGGATCGAACTCGGCCTGGTGCGTCACGACCGCCGGGTGCGTGGCGACATCGTCGCGGCCGTGATCGAGCTGGTGGTGTCCCAGGCCGACGACGCCGAGCCCACGCAGGCCGAGGTGTCCGCGTTCTACGCCGACAACCAGGCGTACTTCGCGCGCACCCAGCGCCTCTGGGTGCGCCAGGTGTGGGTGCGCGGCCCGGCCCTGCGCAGCGAGGCCGAGGCCTCCGAGCGGGCCCAGCAGGTGGTCGCGCGGCTGCGTGCGGGCGAGTCCTTCGAGGCCGTGGCCGAAGAACTCGGCGATCCGCCGGTGGCGCCGGTTCCCGCCGACCTGCTTCCAACGACGAAGCTGCGCGAGTACCTGGGACCCACCGCGACGCGGACCGCCGAGGCCCTCGAGCTGGGAGCGACGAGCGATCCCGTGCGCGGCGCGAGCGGCTACCACGTGTTGCAGGTGGTGGATCGTGCTCCGGGCTTCGTGCCTCCGCTCTCCGAGATCGGCGACGACGTGCGCGCGGAGCTGCGTCGACGCTCCGGTGACGAGGCATTGCGACGCTATCTCGAAGACCTGCGCTCTCGCGCCGACGTGCGGATTCGTGCCGCCGATTCCTGATCGAGGCCGCAGCCTGCGAGTGTTCGCCGTGCTGGCGCTCGTACTCTGTGGCGTGGGCGAGGCCGCGGCCCACACGCGCAGCGTCTCCTACGCAAGCTGGCTGGTGCGCGGCGACACCGCCGAGGTGCGACTGCGCATCCCGCTCCTCGAACTCTCCCGGCTGGCCTTCGATCCCCACTTCGACACGCGTTCCGGCGGTCGGGCTGCGCTCTACCTCGCCGAACACGTCTCCTTCTACCGCGGGGAGCTCCGCTGTGTTCCCGTCGAGCCGCCCATCGCCGAGACGGCACCGAAGGGCTGGGCTCACTTCTTCTGGCGCGTGCGCTGCGACGGCGCAGGCCCGGGGGCCGTCGAGAGCCGGGCGCTCCTCGAGGTGGCTCCGTCCCACATGCACTTCGCGCGGGTCGCCGCGCCCGACGATGCCGCGCGCGAGCGCGTCCTGACCGAGGCGGACTCCCGCTGGACCTTCGAATCGGCCGGCGGCGAACCTGCTGCCGCGGGCACGACCCTGCTCGAGTACGTAGTGCTCGGCGTGGAGCACATCGTCACCGGCTGGGATCACCTGGCCTTCGTCCTGGCGTTGTTGCTGCTCGCGCGGCGTGTGCGGGAAGTGGCCGCGCTCGTCACGTCCTTCACCCTCGCCCACAGCGTCACGCTCGGGCTGGCCGTGTTGGGTTGGGTGCGGCCCGACGGCCACGCCGTCGAGGCGTTGATCGGCTACTCGATCGCGCTCGTCGCCGCCGAGAACGCCTGGTTGCTCGGGGGCCGGGGTCGCAGCGTGCCGTGGTTGAGCCTGGCCGGGATGATCGCGCTGGGCGTGGCGTCGCTCTTCGGTGTCGGAAACGTGGGCCCGGTCGTACTCTTCGGGCTCGCCCTCTTCACCGGTTGCCACTTCGCGCTCCTCGATCGCGTCGCAGCGCCAGGACGGCTGCGCGCGGCCGTCGCCTTCGCCTTCGGTCTCGTCCACGGCTTCGGTTTTGCGGGAGTCCTGGCCGAGATGGCCCTGCCGGCGAACCGGCTGGTCCCGGCGCTCTTCGGCTTCAACGTCGGCGTCGAGCTCGGTCAGCTTGCCGTCGTGGCGCTCGCCTGGCCCCTGCTGCTGGGCCTCTCGCGCTGGAGTCCCGAGCGTTGGGCCCCGCGCGTCGCCGAGGTCGGATCGGCCGCCGTCTGCGGGCTCGGCCTGTTCTGGTTCATCACCCGAACGCTGGGTTGATCCCGCGCGTCAGTCGATCTTCCCCAGCCACTCGGCCACCGCGGCGCCGATCTCGTCGGGCGAATCCTCTTGGACGAAGTGGGAGCCGGCGACGGTGACTTCGGTCTGGTTCGGCCAGCTGCGACAGCGTTCGCGTTGGGGACCCGTCAGGATCGCGCCCGGCTCCGCGTTGATGAATAGCTTCGGCACCGGACTCTGTCCGAGCCAGTCGGCATACTGCGTCGAGAGCGCGACGATGTCGGCTGGTTCGCCATCGATCGGGAGCTGTCGCGGCCAGGTGAGCGTGGGGCGACGGTCCTCTCCCGGGTTCGCGAAGGGTCGTCGGTAGACGTCCATCTCCGCGTCGGTGAGACCACGCAGTACGGAACCCGGCAGCACGTTCTCCACGAAGACGTTCTTCTCGAGGATCATCTGCTCGCCCGCCGGCGAGCGGAAGCCCTGGAAGACACCTTTTGCTCCTTCCGGCCAATGTTCCCAGGACATCGGGCACACGATCGCTTCCATGTACGCGATACCCCGGACGGCGTCGGGGTGGCGCCGCGCCCAGTCGAAGCCGAGCGCCGAACCCCAGTCGTGGATTACGAACGTGACGCGCTCGCGCACGTCGAGCGCTTCGAGCAGGGCCTCGAAGTAGCGCGCGTGCTCCGTGAACGTGTACCGCTCCGGGCCGGAGTCCGGGAGCTTCGCCGAGTCGCCCATCCCGACGAGATCCGGCGCGATGCAGCGCCCGTGACCTTCGAGATGGGGAATGATGTTGCGCCAGAGGTACGAAGAGGTGGGGTTCCCGTGTTGGAAGACGATCGGGTCGCCGCTGCCCACCTCGACGTAGGCCATCTCCTGACCGAGGACTTCGATGCGCTTCTTCTCGTAGCGTTCGTCGGGGGAAATCATGCCGCGCAGGGTAGCTTGGCAGGGCACCCCGCCGCTGGGCTAGCGGCGAACCGGCATCACCTGGGACATGCACGCCGGGCAGATGCCGTGGCTCAGGTCGGCATCGAAGTGCTGCTGAAGATAGGTGTCCGCGGGCAGCCAGCGTCCCCGAGGCTCGCGCATGCTCTTGCAGTGTGTACAGATGGGCACGAGTCCACCGAGCGCCTTCGCGCGGTCGAGCGCGGCCTGGAGATCGACGATCAAGGCTTCCCGATCGCGCTCGGCGCGGACGCGCTCGGTGATGTCGAAGGCGACGCCGATGGCGCCCTGGATGATCTCGCCCGAAGTGCGCAGCGGCTCGATGTGGGCGCGCACGACGCGATCGCCGATCTCGACTTCGAAGCGGCAGGGCTCGCCTTCGAGGGCGGCCCGGTGGGCTTGGATGACCGGGTGTTCCGGATGGTCGCCGAACACGTCGGTGGCGGTCTTGCCCAGGGTCTCGACCTCGTCGAGGGGCAGGTTCTGCAGGGCGCCGCCGCGCCACCAGGTCAGGCGCGCTTCGAGGTCGATGGTCCACACGAAGGCGGGGATCTGCTCGAGGAGTTCGCGCACCCGCTGGGAACTCGGCCCGGCTTCCGGGCGTTCGAGCTCGGCCACCCGCGCGCGCAGGGCCGCGATCTCCGCCAAGAGCTCGTCCCGGGACCGTTCCACCGCCACCTCGCCCCCCACGAAGAGAGTGGTCGCCAAGACCCCGCGCGTGGCAGGGTCAGCGCTTCAGGATGTCGGTCACGCTACCCGTGGCGACCTCGGCTGTCAGCCCGACGGTCTCCGACAGAGTGGGGTGGGGGTGGATCGTCAGCGCGACATCCTCTGCATCGGCGCCCATTTCCAGCGCGAGCACGATCTCGCCGATCAGTTCGCCGGCGTTCGGACCGACGATGCCGCCCCCGAGGAGGCGTCGCGTCTTCGGCTCGAGGATGAGCTTCGTCAGGCCTTCGTTACGGGCCACCGACAGGGCACGGCCGCTGGCCGCCCACGGGAAATGGGCGATCTCCACCTCGATCCCTTGCTCCTTCGCGGCCGTCTCGGTCAGCCCGACCCAGGCGACCTCGGGGTCGGTGTACGCCACCGACGGTATCCGGTCGCCGTCGAAGGCGGCGGGCTCGCCGGCGATCACTTCTGCGGCTGTCTTGCCTTCATGGGTCGCCTTGTGCGCGAGCATCGGGCCGGGCGTGAGATCCCCGATCGCGAAGATGTGGGGCACGCCGGTGCGTTGCTCGGCATCGACCGGGACGAAGCCGCGTTCGTCCACGCGGACCCCGGCGGCATCGAGGCCCAGCGTGGTCCCGTTCGGACGCCGCCCGACGGCGACGAGCACGCGGTCGAAGCTCGCCTCGTCGGGCGCCTTCGCGCCTTCGAAGCGGACGTGAATGCCGTCATCCTCGGCCCACACGTCGGTGACGCGGGTCTCGAGATGGATGGCGGCGAACTGTTTCTGGATCCGACGCAGCAGCGGTCGCACGAGGTCGGGATCGGCGCCGGTCATGAGCTGGGGGAGCATCTCCACCACGGTGACGGCGCAGCCGAGTGCCGCATACACCGTCGCCATCTCGAGGCCGATGATGCCGCCGCCGACCACGAGCAGGCTCTTCACCTCGGGGTCGATCTCGAGCGCGCCGGTGGAGTCGACGATGCGCGGATCGTCGGGCAGTCCAGGCAAGGCGACGGGCTCGGACCCGGCGGCGAGAATCACGTGATCGAAAGCGATTCGTTGGGGGCCTTCGGAGGTCTCGACGACCGCAGCGTGCGCGTCCACCAGACGTGCCACCCCGCGCACGACCCCTACCTTGCGCTGTTTCGCGAGCTGGACGAGGCCCCCGGTCAGGCGTCCCACCACTCCGTCCTTGTGGGCGCGCAGCTTCTCGAAATCGAGCGTCGGTTCGCCGAAGTCGACGCCGTGCTTCGCGAGCGCGCGCGCCTCGCCGATCACCTCGGCGACGTGGAGGAGAGCCTTCGAAGGGATGCACCCGACGTTGAGGCACACGCCGCCCAGCGTCTCGTCGCGCTCGACGAGGATGACCTGCTTCCCGAGGTCCGCCGCGCGAAACGCCGCGGTGTAGCCCCCGGGTCCCGAGCCGATGACCAGGACCTCGGCCCGGACGTCGGCGTCGCCTGCACTCGGCACGGGCTCTGCCACTGATGCCGGGGGAGCGCTCGTCGTCGTCGGCTTCGCCTCCGGTGCGGCCGTCCCGGCCGACGCCTCGACCTCGACCACCACGAGCGGCGTGCCCTGGCGCACGCGCGACTCGACGGCGACGAGCACCTCGCGCACGACGCCCGCTTCGGGCGACGGCACGTCCATCGAGGCCTTGTCGCTCTCGAGCGTCACCAGCGGATCTTCCCGCGCGATGCGCTGACCCGGTGTGACGAGGACCTCGATGACCTCGACGTCTTCGAAATCACCGATGTCCGGTACCGCGATCGTCTTGGTGGCCACGCGTCTTCCTATAGGATCAGGCGCCGCAGGTCCGAGAGCAGCGCGGCGAGCCGGGTGGTGAACCGCGCGGCATCCGCTCCGTCGATGACGCGATGATCGTAGGAGAGCGACAGGGGCAGGATCAGCCGCGGTTCGAAGGTCTTCGTCCCCGCGTCCCAGGTCGGACGCCAGTCCATCTTCCCGACGCCGAGAATGGCGACTTCTGGATGGTTCACGATCGGGGTGAAGAAGGTGCCGCCGATGCCGCCGAGGCTCGAGATGCTGAAGCTGGCTCCCTGGAGGTCCGTCGGGCGGAGCTTTCGGGTGCGCGCTTTCTCCGAGATCTCCATCAGCTCGCTCGCGATCTCGTACAGGCCCTTGTGGTCGGCGTCGCGCACCACGGGGACGACGAGGCCGGCGGGCGTATCGACCGCCACGCCCACGTTGTAGTACTGCTTCGTGATCAGGTTCTCGCCGGTATGGTCGAGGGAAGCGTTGAAGTGCGGGTGCTCCTTCAGGGCGTAGGCGCAGGCCTTGAGCACGAAGGGCAGGAAGGTGAGCTTCGTGCCACGCGCCTCGGCTTCGGGCTTCATCTCCTTGCGGAAGCGATCCAGCTCGGTGATGTCGGCCTCGTCGAACTGGGTGACGTGGGGAACCGTGACCCAGCTTCGGTGGAGGTTCGCGGCGGAGAGTTTGCGGATCCGGTTGAGCGGCTGGATCTCCGTCGGCCCGAACTTCGCGTAGTCGATCTGTGGCGGTGCAGCGACCGACACGCCCGAGATCGGAACGCCCGCAGCCGTTCCCTTCTCGATCATGCTCTTCACGTAGCGCTGCACGTCCTCTTTGAGGATGCGGCCCTTCGAGCCCGTGGCGGGGACCAGGGCGAGGTCGGCGCCCAGTTCTCGGGCCAGGCGCCGCACCGACGGGCTTGCGTGGGGCGGGGCGGCGTCGGGGGCCGGGGTGAGCGGCGGCGCCGAGGCGACCTCGGCTCCGGCGCCTTCGGCCGGGGCCGTGGTGGGCACCGAAGGGGCGGTCCGCGGCGCTGGGGGCGCGATCGGCTGGGGTTCGGGTGGCGCGGCGGGTGCCGGCCGATCCGTCGTGGGTACAGGCGTTTCGACGGGCGGAGCGGGCGCCGTCTCCGCGGTTTCGGGCTCGGTCGCCGCGGCGGCGTCGCTCACTTCGAGCACCGCGATCAGAGCGCCCTGGCTCACCATGTCGCCCACGCCGACCTTGATCTCGAGCACCGTGCCCGCGAAGGGCGAGGGGATCTCCATGCTCGCCTTGTCGCTCTCGAGGACGATCAGCGAGTCCTCGACGGCGACCGTGCTCCCGGCGGACACCAGCACCTCGGAGACTTCGACGTCCTCGAAGTCACCGATGTCGGGGAGCAGCACTTCGCGCTTTTCGCCCATGCTCAGCTCCTCGCCGGTGACGGCTTCTCGGGATCGATGCCGTACTTCTCGATCGCCTGGGCGACGACGCTCGGCTGGATCTCTCCGTCGTCCTTCAGCGCCTTGAGCGCGGCGACGGTGACGTAGTAGCGGTCCACCTCGAAGTGGTGGCGGAGGCGCTCGCGGGTGTCCGAGCGGCCGTAGCCGTCGGTGCCGAGGACCGCATAGCGCCCGGGCACGAAGGGTCGGACCTGATCGGCGTAGGACTGGATGTAGTCGGTTGCCGCGACGACCGGCCCGCGGCGATCGGCGAGGCAGGACTGCACGTGCGACGTCTTCGGCGTGTCGAGCGGGTGCATCGTGTTCCAGCGCTCGCTCTCGAGTCCGTCGCGTCGCAGCTCGTTGAAGCTCGTGACGCTCCACACGTCGGCGTCGATGTCCCAATCGTTCTGGAGCAGCTCGGCCGCGGCACGCACCTCGCGCAGGATTGCGCCGCTCCCGAGCAGCTGCACCCGCGCCTGGCCCTTCGCCTCGCCCTCCTCGAGCAGGTACATCCCGCGCACGATGCCTTCGCGGACACCCTCGGGCATCGGCGGTTGGTGGTAGTTCTCGTTCAGCACCGTGATGTAGTAGAAGACGTCTTCCTGCTCGCTGAGCATGCGCCGCAGCCCGTCCTGGATGATGGTGGCGAGCTCGTAGGCGTAGGTCGGGTCGTAGGCCACGCAGTTCGGGATGGTGGCGGCCATCAAATGGCTGTGGCCGTCCTGGTGCTGCAAGCCTTCGCCGGCCAAGGTGGTGCGTCCGGACGTGCCTCCGAGCAGGAAGCCCCGGGTGCGCGAGTCGCCGGCGGCCCAGGCCAGATCGCCGATGCGCTGGAACCCGAACATCGAGTAGAAGATGTAGAAGGGGATCAGCTGGACGGCGTGGTTGGCGTAGGCCGTACCGGCCGCGATGAACGAAGACATCGCGCCGGCCTCGTTGATGCCTTCCTGCAGGATCTGTCCCTCTTGATCCTCGCGGTAGTACATGACCTGCTCGTGATCGACGGGCTCGTAGAGCTGGCCTTCCGACGCGTAGATCCCGAGCTGCCGAAAGAGGCCTTCCATACCGAAGGTGCGCGCCTCGTCGGGAACGATCGGCACGACGCGCTTTCCCAGCTCCGGGTGCCGGGCGAGCGCGGTGAGGATGCGCACGAAGGCCATCGTCGTGGAGATCTCGCGCTTCCCCGACCCCTTGAGCACGTTCTCGAAGGTCTCGAGGGGAGGCGCTTCCAGCGTGGGCGTCTCGCTCGACCGCGCGGGCAGATAGCCACCGAGCGCCTGTCGGCGCTCGTGCATGTAGCGGAGCTCCGGGCTGTCCTCGGCCGGCTTGTAGAAGGGCGCTTCGGCGATCTGGTCGTCCGGGATCGGGATGCGGTAGCGATCCCGGAACACCCGCAGCGCGTCCTCACCCATCTTCTTCTGCTGGTGGGTGATGTTCTGGCCTTCGCCGGCCTCGCCCATGCCATAGCCCTTCACGGTCTTGGCGAGGATCACGGTCGGCTGGCCGGTGTGCTGGGTCGCCGCGGCGTAGGCCGCAAAGATCTTCTGGGGGTCGTGGCCGCCGCGGTTCAGCTGCCAGATGTCGTCGTCGGTCATGTTGGCGACGAGTTCGGCGAGCTCGGGGTACTTCCCGAAGAAGTGCTCGCGGGTGTAGGCGCCACCGCGCACCTTGTAGTTCTGGTAGTCGCCGTCGACCGCCTCCTCCATCCGCTGGAGGAGCAGGCCGTTCTTGTCCTTCGCGAGCAGGGGGTCCCAGCGGTCGCCCCAGATCACCTTGATCACGTTCCAGCCGGCGCCGCGGAAGGTGCCTTCGAGCTCCTGGATGATCTTGCCGTTTCCGCGCACCGGGCCGTCGAGGCGCTGCAGGTTGCAGTTCACGACGAAGACCAGGTTGTCGAGGTTCTCGCGGGCGGCGAGACCGATGGCGCCGAGCGATTCGGGTTCGTCCATTTCCCCGTCGCCCATGAACGCCCAGACCTTGCGCTCGGTGGCGTCGATCAGGCCGCGGTGCGCGAGGTACTTCATCAGCCGCGCCTGGTAGATCGCCATGATCGGGCCGAGCCCCATCGAGACGGTGGGAAACTGCCAGAAGTGAGGCATCAGCCACGGGTGGGGGTAGCTCGACAGGCCCCGCTCACCGACCTCGCGGCGGAAGCGATGCATCTCGGCTTCACCGATGCGTCCCTCCAGGAACGCCCGCGCGTAGATGCCGGGCGAGCAGTGTCCCTGGATGTAGAGGAGGTCGCCGCCGAAGTCCTCGCTCGGCGCGTGGAAGAAGTGGTTGAAGCCCACGTCGTAGAGCGTGGCGGCGCTCGCGAAGCTCGCGATATGGCCGCCGAGCTCCGAGCTCTCGCGGTTGGTCTGGACCACCAGCGCCAGGGCGTTCCAGCGGATGATCGAGCGGATCCGGTGCTCGAGCCCGGACTCGCCAGGCGGCGCCGGCTCGTCCGCGGCGTGGATCGTATTCAGGTAGGCCGTGGTCGCCTTGTACGGGAGGTGCGCCCCGGAGCGGCGCGCCTTGTCGATCAGCCGCTCGATCAGGTAGTGCGCGCGCAGCGGCCCCTCGCGCTGCAGGGTCGACTCCAGCGCGTCGAGCCACTCTTGGGTTTCCTGGGGGTCGACGTCGACGGGACGATCGGACACGCGATCCTCCGGGCTAGCGGGGTTGGGCTTCGTCTCGCGCAGCGCGCAGCCGCTGGAAGTCGCGGTCTGCGTGGTAGGAGGACCGGGTCAGCGGCGAGGCGGACACCAGTTGGAAGCCGCGCTGCGCGGCTTGGTCACGGTATTGCTCGAATTCCTCGGGGGTGACGTAGCGCTCGACCGCTGCGTGCTTCGGCGTCGGGCGCAAGTACTGGCCGATCGTCAGGAAGTCGACGTCGGCCGCGCGCAGCGCGTCCATCACGGCGAGCACCTCATCGGGCTCTTCACCCAACCCCACCATCAGCCCGGACTTCGTGAACAGCCGCGGCTCACAGCGCTTCGCGCGGGCCAGGAGCTCCACCGAGTGCTCGAAGTTGGCTCCCGGGCGGATCCGCCGGTAGAGCCGCGGCACGGTTTCGACGTTGTGGTTGTACACGTCCGGGCACGCGCGAGCCACGCGCTCGATGGCGCCTTCCTTGTGGCGGAAATCCGGCGTGAGGATCTCGATGGTCGTAGCGGGCGTGGCGCGCCGGATCTCTTCGATACAGCGGACGAAGTGCTCGGCGCCGCCGTCCTCGAGGTCGTCTCGATCGACCGAGGTGATGACGACGTGGCGCAGGCCGAGTTCGGCCACCGCCTCGGCCAGCCGAGCGGGCTCTTCGGCATCGACCCGGTCCGGGCGCCCCGTGGCGACGTTGCAGAACGCACAGGCGCGGGTGCAGACCGTACCGAGCACCATGACGGTGGCGTGCTTCTGCGACCAGCACTCGTGGATGTTCGGGCAGGCGGCCTCCTCGCAGACGGTCCCGAGCTTCAGCCGCCGCATCAGCGCGCGGGTGTCCTGGAACTCGGCCGACTCGTGCAGCCGGATCCGCAGCCAGGGCGGCTTCGCCGGCGGGACGTCGGTCTTGGCGAGGCGGGTGGGTTCGGAATCCATGCCTTACTCCAAACTACCGTATCGACGGATCCCGCAAGCAGGTGAGCTGCGACCGGCGCGTCCGGGCGGGCGCCTCAGGACCGCCGACGTCGGGGGAGGGAGTGCTCCCAATCGGCGAGGAGCGTCCTCAGGCCCGTCACGAGCGAAAGCGGTTGATCCAGCATGATGTGGTGGTACGCCTCCGGGATCTCGATGACGGGCGCGTTTCTGCCCAGCAGCTCGTACATGTATTCCCCAATGTCCGGGGTGACGAGCCCGTGCTGCGCGCGGAACAGGGCCACCCGGCAGCTGACCTTCGGCAGGATCTCGTGGGTGGCGCGCCGCGTGGTCCGCACGAACAGGGCGGGGTCGAACTTCCAGGTGAAGCCCGCCTCGACCCGCATCAGCGAGTGCCGAGCGATGTGGTCGATGACGTAGGGCAGGGAGCTCGGCTGGCCGGGGACGGTGCGGAAGCGCTCCAGGGCCGCCTCGATGCTCGGGTAGGTCTTCGGGTTTCGAAACGAACGACCGTGGGTGCCTTCCTCTTCCTCCGGATCCGGCCGGCGGACTGGTGAGTCGAGGATGACGGCCCCTGCCAGCTGATCGCCGTAGGCCGCGGCGGTGGCGATCGTGACGAAGCCGCCCATGCTGTGCCCGATGACGATCGGGGGGCCGGCGAAGTCGGCTGCCTGGATCACCGCCATCACTTCGCGCGCCCAGAGCTCGCGCGGATAGCTGTCGCGGCGATCGCTGTCGCCGTGTCCCGAGAGGTCGAGTGCCACCACGCGGTACTCGGGCAGGAACAGCGGAGCGATGAAGCTCCACCAGTGTGCGTGGGCTGCTCCTCCGTGCACGAACACGATACCGGGGCGGCCCGCTTCTCCCCACGTGAGGGTGTGGATCTTCGCTCCTTCGACGGTGATGTGACCGTCGGTCGGCGTCTCTGCGAGTGCCCGGTCGAACCACTCGGGCCTCGCTTGCGGGGATGTCATGAGCGTTCGTTCCTCTGGGCGCGAAACAAGACGGGACGCAGACAAAACCGTTCCGTGCCTGCACTCGGCGGTCAAGGCCCAGCGACGGTCGCCCGATGAAAAATCCCGGGAGGGGTCGGCGAGGGGCACGTAGATGTGTGCTGTTGCCCTGTTGAAGACGCTGCGCTGCTGCTGAAGTCGAGTACCCCGCGCCTCGCCGCCTCAACCTTCCCCCTCCCCACGCCGCCGCGGCCCCCCGCAGACGCACCGCACCGGCCAGCCGCAGGCGACCTGGGTCGCCGCCGACCGGGTTCTCCAGCGCGCGTGAGCGGCTAGAGCGAGAGGCGCGCTTCGTCGCTGTCTTCGCCAGCGACGGCGCGCAGGAGCGCATCCAGGCGCGCCTGGGCCGAGTCGTCGAGGGTGCAGAAGCGGAGGAAGCCGCTGTCCTCTTCGCGCCGCTCGAGCACCGCCTCGAGCAGCAGCGGCGGATCGGGTGAGGTGTCGGTCAGCGCGACCCGAATCCGATCGCCGAGCGTGAAGTGGTCCTGCAGCTCGATCGCCACGCCCTCACTCGAAAGATCGCGTGCGAGCAGGACGGCGGCGTCGCCGCGGCAGGCCGCGAGCACCCGGCGTCGGTAGCGACCCCGCGGCCGCTCGCGTCCGACCCGCTGGCCGTTGCGCTTCGCCTTGCCGCGCTCCGGCCGATAGTCGACCGCGTGTCCCGCCATCAGCGACCGGAGAGTCACGCGATCGGTCAGTTCCAGGGGCTCGAAGGCCACCGAGATGTCGAAGGTGTCGCCGTCCGCCGTGGTCGTCTCGCGGCAGGAGAGCGCGCAGCCGGCCAGCGCGAGGCGGCGCGGCGCGGTGAGATCCTCGGGCACCTCGATCCGCAGGGGCGCGCCCACGGGCACCGGTGCCGGCGAGATCAGCCCGCAGCCTCCGATCGAAGCGCGGGCCAGCACGACGTCGCGGCGGTCCTCGCCGACCACGATCTGCACCGGCAGCGCGAGCGCGACCCGGGTGGCGAGTCGGCGATCGGCGCCGTCCGCATCCAGACGGCGCGCGAGCAGCCGCAACGCCTCGGGGTCGATCGGGCGAGACAAGGTCAGGTCGCAGGGAACCGACAGGTCTGCTGCGTCCCGGCAGACGGAGAGATGCAGGCGATGGGGCGGCGCCTCCGCGTCGCCCGCCGCGAGGGCGCGCGCCTGGTCGGGCGTCGAGATCAGCAGCGCGACCTGCTCGCCGACCGTGGCGTTGCGCGCTGCGCAGAACTCGATCTCGAGGTCGCGCAGCAGACTGCGCACATCGTCGAGCTCCCCGCGGTCGAGGAACACGGCCTGAATGTCCGGTCGATTCGCGTCCAGCACCCCGCGATTCTTCGGCGTGTTGTGCCCGCGGCTGAACGTGGAACCGCGGGCGCGGCGGGGGGCGGCGCCTCGGATGGGACCCAGGGGCAGCGGAAAGCTCCAGCACTGCGCGCGGAGATTCCCTGTTGGGTTTCCACCAGAGTTCCGGCCCGGTGCCGAGCAGGTCGGCACCGCGCACCCGTTGGCTTAGGATGCGTCGGACCGTTCGCCGCGCAACGCCGCGGGGATCGCGTCATCCAACGGGCCCGAAACGTGGAGGCGAGCCGATGGCAGGCGGCGAAGAGAAGTTGGCGTTCGTGATGGCCGGCGGTGGCAGTCTGGGCGCCATCCAGGTCGGCATGCTCCGCGCATTGGCGGCCCATCGTGTGGTGCCGGACCTGCTGGTGGGGGCCTCCGTCGGGGCGATCAACTCGGCCTACTTCGGCTGGTCGCCCGACGGCGAGGGTGTCGCTGGTCTCGAGCGCATCTGGCGTGGAATCACCCGCGGCACGATCTTCCCCTTCTCGCCGATGCGCAGCGTGCTGGGGATCTGCGCGGTGGGAGACAGCCTCGTGAAGCCCGACGGACTGCGGCGCATGCTCCAGCGCAATCTTCCCTACGAGCGCCTCGAGGACACCCAGGTGCCGGTCTACGCCGTGGCCACCGACATCCTGTCGGGGACCGAGGTGGTCGTGTCGAAGGGAGACGCGATCGATGCGCTCGTCGCCAGTGCGGCGATTCCCGGCATGTTCCCGCCGGCGCGCGTCGGTGACCGCGAGGTCGTGGACGGCGGTGTTGCCAGCAATACGCCGATCTCGGTGGCCGCCACGCTAGGCGCCACCCGGGTGGTGGTCCTGCCCGCGGGCTACGCCTGCGCGCTCGGCAAGCGGCCGCGCGGGCCTCTCGGCGTCGTGTTGAACTCCCTGAACCACATCATGTGCCGTCAGCTCGTGGTGGACGTCGAGCGCTTCCAGCGCGACATCGAGGTCCTGGTGGTGCCGCCTCTTTGCCCGTTGAAGGTGTCGTCGTCGGACTTCAGCCGTACGGAAGAGCTGATGGATGCGGGCGAGAGCACGACCGCGGCCTGGATCGACGACGGAGGGCTCGAGGGACGCACCGGCGATCCCTTCCCCATGCAGCTGATGCCCCACATCCACTGACGCGGGCCCGCGCGTCCCGGCGCTAGAGCTCGTCCTCGAGAATCACCGCGTTCGGCAGCTGATCCTCGCGCGGGGTCGGGGCCGGGAAGTGTCGCGCGAGGATCTCGCCGCAGCGTCGCAGGGCGGTGTCGAGACCGTCGACCGGTTGCCCGGCGTGCAATCCCTTCACCGCCAGGTCGACGACCTGCTGCCAGCTCTCGTCCGGATCCAGCACCGCGTTGATCCCCGCATCGCCCAGCACGATCACCCGGCGTTCGAGGAGCGAGACGAGGACCAGGATCCCGGTCTGTCGGCGGGTGCGCGCCAGCCCGTGCTCGGTGAACGCACGACGTGCGCGCTGCGCCAGGCGGTGCTCGACCCAGGGCCCGGGGAGCAGCAGGCGCCGCAGCGGTGCGAGCCGCGCCAGCGCGTGCCCGAGGGCGAGGGCCAAGCCCTGGACCCCGAGGTAGAGCCAGAAGGGCTGCGGCGGAAACGCGATCGCGACCCCGAGATAGGCCAGGAGCGCGAAGGTGACGCCGACGCGCCAGCCGACGTCGGCGTAGGCGTCACAGGCGGGGACCACCACGACGATCAACTCTCCTTCGGTCGCTCGTTCGACCTCGTGGATGGTGGCCTCGAGGCGCTCGCGTCCATCGGCATCGATCCAGGTGCTCGGCCGCATCGCCTACCAACCCCCCGAGGCGCCGCCGCCTCCGAAGCCTCCGCCTCCACCGCTGAAGCCACCGCCTCCGAAACCGCCACCGCCGAAGCCGCCCCCCCAGGCGCCGCCACGCCCATGCGAACCCAGCGAACCCGGGTGCCCCGGCCACCACATGCCGAACAGGAACGCCAGCACCGCCGCGACCCCGACCCACCATCCGAAGCCGGCCCAGAGAGTCGCCATACCGGCCGCGATCCCCGCACCCACCAGCGCACCCCCGACGCGTTTGCCACCGGAGAGAATGCGCGCCCAGATCCCGCCGAAGAACACGGCGAAGGCGAGCTCTTCGAGGGGCAAGCCGCCGCGGCGGGGCCTGCCGCGCTCGGGCAGGGGGAGGACTTCGCCGCGCGCCGCGGCGTCGAGCGCGTTCACCCCGGCCGTGATGCCCCCGGCCATGTCGCCGCGGCGAAACAGCGGGCGGATTCCATCCGAGATGATGCGCTTCGCCGTGACGTCCGGGATCGCCCCCTCGAGCCCATAGCCCACCTCGATGCGGATGCGGCGTTCGGCGATCGCGACGACGAGCAGCACGCCTTTGTCGAAGCCGGCGCGCCCGAGCCCCCAGCCTTCGGCCACGCGCAGCGCAAACTCCTCGATCGGCTCGCCCTCGAGCGACGGGACCGTGAGCACGGCCAGCTGATGGCTCGTCTCCTGCTCGAGGGCGGCCAGCTGCGACGCGAGCCGCGCCTCCGCGTCGGGTGCGAGCACGTCCGCCAGATCGGTGACGCGCGCCTCGAGGCGCGGCATCGGCTGCTGCGCGTGCGCGATCGCGGCGAGCAGGACCAGCCCGAGCGCCAGCCCACCGACCCCGCATCGCGTCAGAACTGCACCTCCGGCGCCGTCTCGGCACCCGGCTCCGCTTCGAAGTTCGGGCGGACCTCGGCGCCGAGCAGCCAGCGCGCCGTCAGGTTGGTCGGGAAGAAGCGCACGAGCTTGTTGTACTCGGCGACCTGATCGACGTAGCGCTTGCGCGCGACGGCGATGCGATTCTCGGTGCCCTCGAGCTGAGCCTGGAGGTCGCGGAAGGCCTCGGTCGCCTTGATGTCAGGGTAGCGTTCGACGGTGACGAGGAGCCGACCCAGCGAACGGGAGAGCTCGCCCTGGGCCGCCTGGTACTGCCGGAACATCTCGGCGTTCTCCAGCAGCTCGGGGCCGGCCTCGATCTTCGTCGCGCTGGCGCGGGCGCGCACGACCGCCTCGAGGGTCTCGCGCTCGAAATCGGCGGCGCCCTTCACTGTCGCGACCAGGTTCGGGATCAGGTCGGCGCGACGCTGGTACTGGTTGCTGACTTCCGACCAGGCGGCCTTCACCTCTTCGTCCGCACCCTGGATGCGGTTGTAGCCGCAGCCCTGGGGCGCCAGGGCCAATACGACGAGAAGGCAGGCCACGCGCGCGTAGCGAAGGCTCTGATTCACGAGGGTCTCCCGGTTGGGGGCAGTCGCGCGGAGTCGCGCGGGCCCGGAGCCCGGGAGTCTGCACCAGGGCGCCGCGGTCGTTCCACTGCATCCGGGCGCGATGGCGGCGAAAGACCGCGATGGCTTCGCGCCGTGGGTCAGGCCGCGGCTTTGTCGAGCAGGCGCTGGAGTTCGCCGCTCTCGTACATCTCGATCACGATGTCGCAGCCGCCCTGGAACTCACCGCCCACATAGAGCTGGGGAATCGTCGGCCACGACGAGAACGCCTTCACGCCTTCGCGGATTTCGGGGTCTTCGAGCACGTTCACCGTCTCGTACTCGGGGAGCAGCTGATCGAGGATCTGAACGACCGTTGCCGAGAACCCACACTGCGGCATGTGGCGGTGCCCTTTCATGAAGAGCAGGACCGGGTGGTCCTGCACGAGGGCGGCGATGCGGCTGCGCATGTCTTCGTTCATTGCGGGTCCTCCTTCGGAGTCGGCAGGGCGGTGAGTGGGGTGAGCCGCGACGGGTCGAGCCAGTGCAGCATGCTGCGCTCGTCGCGTTGAAGGTCGGCGAGGGACACGCCCTCGAGGGTGTCGCGCAGGGCCGCCTGGATCGTGCGCCAGAGCGCGCGGAGCGAGCAGTCGCTGCTTCGTACGCACTGGGGCTGCTGGCCGCCGTGGCAGGCGCAGAAGGCTTCGGAGAAGAAGGTGCCCCCGAGGACCTGGAGCGCGTTCCAGACGCTGATCTCGCGGGCCGGTCGCGCCAGACGGTAACCGCCGTCGGCACCGCGCACGCTCTCGACCAGCTTCCCGATCCGCAGCTCGCGCATCAGCTTCGCCGTGTACTGCGGCGAGAGCCCCTCGGCTTCGGCGATCGCGGAGATCGAGACCGGGGTCGCGTCGGGCCCGCCCGCCCGCGCCACTTGGAGCAGGCAGCGAAGGCCGTACTCTTCACTGGCCAGGAGCTGCACCCGGCTCAGGCTACGATACTATACCCGCGAGTCAACATTCCCCGCGGCTCCTTTCCCATGGGAGCGCGGCCTCCGTCTGGTTCTCCGTGCCTCCCCACACCGAGCCCTCCGAAACCCCCGCGTCCGCGTCGCCCGGTGCGCCGGCCCGAGACGCCCTGGGCCGTCGCCTGCACGACCTGCGGATCTCCGTGACGGATCGCTGCAACTTCCGCTGTCCCTACTGCATGCCTGCGGAGATCTACGGCGAGAAATATCAATTCCTGCCGCGGCCCCAGCTGCTGCGCTTCGAGGAGCTGGAGCGCCTGGCGCGCCTCTTCGTGGAGCTCGGGGCGGAGAAGATCCGCATCACCGGGGGCGAGCCGCTGCTGCGCACCGGCCTGCCCGACCTGATCGCCTCGCTGCGCGCGATCGAGGGGCTTCAGGATCTGACCCTCACCACCAACGGCTACCTGCTTCCGAAGCTCGCCCAGCCCCTCGCCGACGCGGGCCTCCAGCGGATCACCGTGAGCCTCGACAGCCACGACGAGGCGATCTTCCGCAAGATGAGCGGCCGCGACTTCAGCCCGGCGCGGGTTCTCGAGGGCATCGACGCGGCGGCCGCCGCCGGGCTGCGCCCGATCAAGATCAACTGCGTCGTGCAGAAGGGCGTGAACGATCACCAGATCGTCGAGCTCGCCCGCCACTTCCACGGCACCGGCCACATTCTGCGCTTCATCGAGTTCATGGATGTGGGCACGCTCAACGCCTGGGACCACTCCCAGGTGGTGACCGCCCAGGAGATCGTCGAACGCATCGACGCGGCCCTTCCCTTGGAGGCCCAGGACGCCAACTATGCCGGTGAGGTGGCCCGGCGCTGGCGCTACCGCGACGGCGGCGGAGAGATCGGCGTGATCGCATCGGTGTCCCAGCCCTTCTGCGGCGACTGCACTCGCGCGCGACTCACCATCGAGGGCCGCCTGGTCACCTGCCTCTTCGCTGCGGGGGGCGTCGATCTGCGCGGCCCGCTCCGCGACGGCGCCAGCGACGACGAACTGCGCGAGCGGATCGCCGACGTCTGGCACGCCCGCCGGGATCGCTACTCGGAGGAGCGTGCCGGGCTCGGCCCGGCGGACGCGTCCCGACCCCGCCCGAAGATCGAGATGTACCAGGTCGGCGGTTAGCGCTCGACGGCTCGCAACGGAGCCAATGCGCGTTCGAAGCCTGGCGCCTGCGAACGGCGTGGGGCGTTTCCGCGCGACCACGCTCGCAGGTCTCGTACGAGTCCAAGGCGCTCGAGCGCGAGCAGCATCGTCCAGCCCAAGTCGAACTCGCTCGGTTCCACGCCGAAGCGCGCGGAGTCTGGATGCGCGTGGTGGTTGTTGTGGAATCCTTCGCCGAAGGAGATCCATCCCAGCAACAGTGAGTTCGTGCCGACCTCGGTCGCGCCGGCGATATCGAAGCGCGATCGGCCGTGCTTGTGGGTCCAGAAACCGATGAACCAGTGGCCCACCACGCCGCCCGCGACACGAGCGGGACCCACCACCAAGGCCGTCTCCCACCCCCAGGTGCCGCCGACGAGAGCGAAGCCAAGGATCGGCCAGATCCACCACGTGCGTTCGCAGAATCGCAGGAACGGGTCGGACTCGATTTCCGGATCGAGCTCGTACCGGTCCCAGGACGCGGGTACGAAGCGGAAGTGCAGATTCCACAGGAAGTCACGCAGCAGGCTGTGTCGATACGCGAAGTAGCGCGGGCAATCGCTGCGGTTCTGCCAGTAGTCGCGAACGTGGTGGAGACGAATCCACGACAGGGGGCCGCCCAGACCCGTTAGCAGGAACAGGGACACCAGGAATCGCTGGAAGAATCGTGAGGTTCGATAGGTCCGATGGATGATTCCCCGGTGCAGGCCTACCGAGTGCCCCAGACAAAGTGTCGGAAGCGTGAGCAGGCAGGCCGCCAGGGCGTCCCCGATGGCGATACCTCGAGCCAATACGACACCGGCGGCCACCAGATGAAGCCAGAGCCACAGGGACTTCCCGGGAGCGAACTCGATGCGACCGATGGATCCCGACGCCGCAGCGCCGCCGTTCGTGACGGGTTGCAGGGCGTCGCGCGTCAGCGCGCTCGCGGGGTGTTCTAGACGGTGGGAAGTCGCGCTAGGCATCATTTCCTTCCGCTCCGAACTGGCTCTTCAAGAGTGCGATCATGGCGGCCGAGGCCATTGGGTTGTCGAGAACCTCCCGTCCCAGGCGGTCGACGGTGCGTAGGTACTCACCGATCGCCGCCAGTCGCGCGGCCCGCTCTGGGTCGTCGGCCTGCTCGGAGAGCGTTGCGAGGGCATCGAGCGCCTGATGCACGACGGGATCGAACTCGCGTCGCTTGCGCTCGCGGGCGATCGCGAGGGTTTGCTCGAAGAGATCGCCGCGGCTCTCGTAGTAGTCGCACCGGTCGCCTGGGCGCGACGACCGCTGCACGACTCCCCAACCGCGCAGCTCCTTCAAGCACATGCTCACGTTGCCCCGGCTCAGCCCGAGCCTTTCCGAGATCTCCGCTGGCGAGAGGGCGTGGCCCGAGCCGATCAGGAGCCCGCTGATCCGTGCGGTCGATGGGCTGAAACTGAACAGCCCCGCCATCGATGCCCAGGCATCGACGAACGCGGCTTCCGCAGATTCGGCAGTCGCTGACATGCAGTCACTGTATTTCAGAAATTTCTGAAATACAAGACTAGTCCGCAAAACGGGTCCCCGGTGGGAAACCGCGGGCCCGCTAGGAATTATCGTTCCGTCGAGATGGCAATCCGGTTCCTGTCCCGGGCCGGCAGAGCGCGTGCAGGCGAACTTGCAGAGCCGCGAAATCCCTGACTTTTCGGCTGCTTGCGGATCCCCCATCCGGGCGACACGAGATCGCGTCACCTGGTACGGAACTTGCTCTTGTCCTCCCCGTTCATTGGGCCCTCCTCGGGAAGGAGATCGAGACCATGGCGTTCCCTCCGGCACTGTGCCGACGCTCTTCTGTTTCGACACGCGGATCTGTCACGACTGGCCTGGTGGGCCTGGTCGCCGCGTGTCTGCTGGCTCCCGGCGCGGCCTCCGCGGCCACGACCCTGGACTTCGAGTTCCTGCTGAACGGCGAAGCTGGGCCCTACGTCGTCGTCACCCCCGACGGCACCGTCACGATCTCGGGCTCGGGCTCGAACCAGGGCGTCGCGGCCTTCGACACGAGCGACCCCGGCCCGAACGCCGGTGGCGAGGACACCGACCTGCTCGTGAACTCGGGCCTCGCGCTGATCCTGCAGGACGACAACGAGCCGACCCAGACCACCTCCGGCATCTTCGACGTGCCGGACGACGACGCGAACGGCGGCACGATCAGCTTCGTCTTCTCCCAGGCGGCGCAGCTCTTCTCGCTCGACCTGATCGACATCAACGGCAACGGCCCGGCCACCGTCACCCTCACCGACGGGGGAGGCAACAGCCGCATCTACGACGTGCCCTTCGATTGGACCGGCGACATCGCCCAGGGCGCGATCGGCATCCAGACCCTCGACCTCACGACGCTCGCCGCTCAGGTGGGTGTGGGTCCCGGGAATCCGCTGGCCACCGCGTCCCAGGATGCCGGCTTCGACGATACCGGTGTCGTCCAGCTCGACGTGTTCTTCGCCGGCTCGGCCGCCCTCGACAACCTGGTCTTCGTGCCCGAGCCCAGCACTGTGCTCCTGGTGGGGCTGGGCCTCGGGACTCTCGCGCTGCGCCGCCGCTCCTAACGCGCCAAGCTGCTCTCGCTTCGATCGAAACGCCCCGGCTCCCCTGGACCGGGGCGTTTCTCTTCGGGGCGTCTTCTCACCGCAGTCGCGCGCACCGAGCCGGTAGACTGACGGCCCGGGCCAGGCGTGCTGGCCCGCAAGGTGGAGGCCAGCGCGCGTGACCGCTCCACAGCGCTACCCCGCCTTCGACGCCCTGCGGGCGAGCGCGATGGAGCTGGGACTCGTCCTGCACGCGGCGGTTCCCTACACCCAGGGGTGTCCCTCGAGCTGGGCGGTTTGCGACCCGTCCCGCAGCGGCCTCTTCGATCTGGCGAACACCCTGATCCACGCGGTGCGGATGCCCGCGTTCTTCCTGATGTCCGGGTTCTTCGCCGCGCTCCTGTGGGATCGCGTGGGCACGCGCGCCTTCCTCCGCCATCGGGTGAAGCGGATCGTCGTGCCGTTCGTCGTGGCCTGTCTCGTCCTGGTGCCGCTGACCCGCGCGATCTGGATCTGGGGAGCGTTCGCGCGTCCCATCGACCCGGTGGTGGGGGACTTCATCGCCTCCCTGTCCGCTCACTTTCATGAGCACGGGCTCGGCGTCTTCGCGACGGTCTGGCACCTCTGGTTCCTGGAGTACCTGCTGATCCACACCGCCGTGTTCGTGGGTTGGCAGGGCCTCTTCGACGGGCGTTCGTTCCCAGGAACGGCGCGTCTCGGATCGGGGCTCACCGGTCGCGCGCGCGCCGTCTGGCTCGTGGTTCCCACGGCGATCGCGATGGGCTTCATGAGCGGTTGGAACGTCGACGGCGTCTCGGAGCTGGCGCCCGTTCCGCATCTGCTCGCCTACTACGGGCTCTTCTTCGCGGCGGGGGCCGTGCTGTTCTCGCGACGCGCCGAGCTCGACCGGCTCGCCCACGGCTGGCGTGCGCACCTGCTGGTCGCCGTGGCGGTCGTGCTGCCGGGGTTGATCGCGCTGAGCCGGGTCGCCGCGGGCGCGCCCGCGCCCTGGGTCGACGTCGCCGGGCGCGTCCTCTCCGCCGTGCTCACCTGCAGCTTGCTCTACGGCGTCGTGGGCTTCTTCTGGGTGCGCTTCTCGGACGCCCATCCGACCCAGCGCTACCTCTCGGACGCCGCCTACTTCGTCTACCTGACCCACTTCCCGCTGATCGCGGCGCTCGGGATCTGCGCGGCCTCCTGGCCGCTGCCGGCCGCGCTGAAGTTCGCCGGGGTGCTGGGCGTCAGCTTCCCTCTGCTACTGGCGCTGTATCACACGGGCGTGCGCTACCGGGGCTTGGGGCGTTGGCTCCACGGGCCGCGGGAGCGGCCCGTGGAAGGCCGGAGCTAGGCCCGGGCCCGCCGCGCGCGAGCCAAGGTCAGCACCGCTGCGACGATCGCGACAGCCTCGAAGCCCCGCGACGGTTCGGGCAGCAGCACCGGCTCACAGGCGTCTCCGGTGCCGTTCCCGTCGCCGTCTTCCTGGGCCAGGGAGCAGACGCCGCCCGCCCCGCAGTCGCCGTTCGCCGTGCAGGTGCCCCCGAGCGTTGCGGCGTCGCCCGCCGTGCAGGTGCCGAGCGACGCTCCGTTCGGCCAGCCGGGGCAGTTGTCGACGGCGTTCAGTGTGCCGTCCTGGTCACGGTCATTGCCCATCCGCACGCCCGAACCCGGCGGCACGCAGGAGAAGTTGATGTCCTGGGAGTTCGAGCCGGCGCCGCTCGTTCGCGCCAGGTTCTTCAGCGTGGCGAGCGCGATCGCCGCGCCGCCGTCGTCGGGCTGCATCATGCCGCCGACCTCGGCGTAGCTGCGCTGCGCGCCGCCCTCGACGGTGCTCGCGATCAGGTCGCACTCGGTGACGGGGCCGCCCAGGGTGGCCGACGAGAAGAAGGTACTGGCGCGCGTGTCGAGCAGATCGATGCGCCCGTTCACGCCGACCGTGATCGTGTCGCCCGCGCCGTTCAGGCTGCCATCACTACCTGGCCCGACGCTCATCTGCTGCCCGACCACCGGGGCCAGGTCGCTCGGAAAGGCGAGCATGAAGGCCTCGAGCTCCTCGATCTGGTTGGTCGTGAGAGCAAAGGGACCTTCGTTCAGGAAGTTGAAGAGCGTGTCGACCGCGCCGTCGTGCAGGAAGCCGAAACCGCGTACCTGGGGGCCGGTGTTCGTGGAACCGGTCACGCCGACGAGCCCGAACATGCCGACCTTCTGATACATGTTGCGCAGGTGAGCGACCTTGAAGAGCTGGGGCTCACCCTCGAAGGTCTGCGACCCGCCCGACCCGAAGAATCCGAATCCCGGGTTCAACACGTGGCAGAAGTTGCAGGTGATGCTCGCGTCCGAGGGGTTCGTGAAGTAGACGGTCTCGCCGTTCGCTTCTTCGGGGGTCTGGGTGCCGTCGATGGCGGCCACCGGGTTCGGCGGCTGCATGAGCTGCATCGTGAAGTCGGTGAACTTCTGCATCTCGGTCGTGGCGATGAGGCCTTCGTGTCCGATCAGGCCCTCGAACGCGACGATGAAGTTGTTGAAGGAGAGCGCTTCATCGCAGTCGCCGGCGGCCGGGCTCACGCACGGGGAGGGCGCCGGGTTGAAGAAGCCGTTGCTGCGGTCGCCGCGCCAGTGCAGGGCGCCGTGGGTCGACATGCCGCGTAGCGTCTGGGTCGTCATCGGCCCCTTCATCGGGTGGAAGTCGGGCCCGGTGCCCGGGCCTGCGCCGAGTACGTCCTGCGGGTTCGACGTCGACGGGTCGTCCGGGTTGCCGAGATTCCAGGCGAGGCTGTCGAAGTCGCCGAAGATGTGGCAGCTGGCGCACGAGGCCTCGCCGTTCCCCGAGGTGTTGACGGCGTCGTAGAGCACCGGGCGACCGTCGACGACGGAATCCGGCTCGGCGGTCGGCATCCGCACGGTCTGCACCGTGGTGGTGAACGCGCCGCCCACCTTGATCATCGACACGCTGTTGTCGAAGCGGGTGTAGACGTAGAGCCGATCGCCAGCGGTGTTGAGGGCGAGGCCGGCCGGACCGCCACCGGTGGGGATGTAGTTGGCGCTCTCCACCGTGGGGTCGAAATTCGTCTCGAAGTTCGCGTCCTCGAGATCGGACGCGTCGAACACGCCGATCTTTGCCGAGCCGAACGCGGCGACGTAGACCTTCTGATCCGGGCCCACCACCGCTTGTACGGGAGTCGCGAGGCTGTGGGGGATCTGGGCGGCGATCGCCGCATGGTTGGCACCGGCGTCGGTGTGGAGCTGGCCGTAGTCGATGTGCTGGTTCAGGTGCTGAGGATCGGGCGCCGTCATCGGGGCGGCCGGATCGATGACGGTGATGCGCGACTCGGCCAGGTGGCCCTGCACCGTGGTCCCGCCGTGATCGCCTGGCCCTTCGAAGCGCACTTCGTTCCGCGCTTCCGTGTTGGTGACGTAGAGCTTCCCGGTCGTCGGGTTGAGCACCATGTTGAAGAGGATCGTTCCCACCGAGGTGAACACGCTGCCCGAGGCCAACGTGTTCGCGTTGACGGCGAAGACGTCCTGGTCGGGCAGCTCGAGCTCGACGGCCGCGTTCCAGGAGCAGCCCTGGGCATCGACCCAATCGGATCCGTTGAACTGAACGATCAGTCCGCTCTGGGGGGCCGAATCGCCATTGGCGTTGTCGCTCGGGCCCGGCACGCCGGTACCGACGCCGCCCCCGCCGCAGCTGTTGGTAAACGCGTTCGGCACCGCCGTTTCGGGGATCGCCGTGGTTTGATTGCCCGAGTGGAAGGCCGCGACGTAGACGGTGGTGCCATCGGTCGCGAGGGCGCGCGGCGTGTCCGCGAAGAAGCTGAGGAGCTCGACCGGCACACCGCCGAGGGCCGCACCGGGCGACGCGGCGTCGAATACCCAGACGTCGGCGCGTCCGATGCCCTCGGTCGTGAGCTGGGGATCGCCCGCCCCGGTCACCGCAGAAATCGACCCATCGATGCGGTGCTGGCCCCGGTGGGCGGTGGTGATGAAGGCCCGCTCGGGCGTGCCCGCGAACACCAGGTCGCGGGGCTCGTCGCCGACCAGCAGGGTGCGCGTGACACGGGGCGGCGTGCTGCCCACGTCGACGATGCTCACGCTGTCGGAGAGATGGTTCACCACCCAGACTTCGCTGTCGGTTCGGGCGACGGCCGTGACCGGCTCGAGGCCGACGGGCACGCTCCCTGCCGGAGTCAGCTCGCCTTCTGCGTCGACGTCGAAGATCTCGAGGTGGCCCTCCGGTGTGTTCGCCACGAAGAGCTTCTGCCCGTTCGGCGACAGGGCGACCGGCCGGACCGGGCCACTCTCGAACAGGACGTAGGCGGGCTGGGCATGCCCGGCAGACGCGAAAAGGAGCAGGAACAGCAGAGCTGCCGCCGCGCGAGGGACAGCGGCGCGGGCACCACGCATGGGACCTCCGGAAATTGGGACGGCCCATTGTGCCCAAGGCGGCGCGCCAACGGGTGGTTTTCGCGGGGCCGGGAGCTGGCGGCCCCGTGGGGTGGGAGGGTTCTCCGACTCTGGGTCGGACCCGGGCCGGGCGCCGATCCGAGCACTGGCCCCTGCTGCCCGCGCGGGGTTGGACCTTCTCCGGGAGACCCGGCGAAGCGATACTCGGCGCCCCAACCGTCGGAGGATCCATGGGTCAGCGCCAACGCTTCCTCGAGCTTCACAAGACGCCCTTCATCATCCCCAACCCCTGGGATCGCGGCTCGGTGCGGCTGCTCGAGACGGCCGGGTTTCCCGCCCTCGCCACCACCAGTGCCGGGTTCGCGGGCACCCGCGGGCGGCTGGATGGGGACGTGACCCGCGACGAGGTGCTCGCCCACGCGCGCGACCTCGTCGGTGTCACCGAGTTGCCGATCTCTGCCGATCTCGAGAACGGGTTCGGAGACCGTCCCGAGGACGCGGCCGAGACGATCCGCGGCGCGGCCGAGACCGGGCTCGCGGGTGGCTCGATCGAGGACTACGGCGGACCCGACGTCGGTCTCTATCCGGCCGAGTTGGCGGCCGAGCGCATTCGTGCGGCGGTGGAGGCGAACCAGGGGCTCGAGGAGCCGCTGGTTCTGACGGCTCGCGCCGAGAATCACTTCCGGGGCCATCCGGATCTGGCAGACACCATCACGCGCTTGCAGGCGTTCCAGGAGGCCGGCGCCGATGTGCTCTACGCGCCGGGTCTCTCGAGCCTGGAGGACTTCCGGAGCGTCGTCGCATCGGTGGACCGTCCGATCAACGGGCTCATCCTGCCGGGGGGTCCCTCCGTGCCCGAGCTGTTCGAGGCGGGCGTCACGCGCGTCTCGACGGGGAGTGCCCTCCACATGGCGACCCAGGCGGCGCTGCTCGAGGCGGCCCAGGAGTTGCTGGGCGCGGGCACCCACGCGTTCTGGCAGCGAGCGCTCGCCCACGCCGGATCCGTTCGCGACGCCTTGAGCTGACCCTTTCTTCTGGACTCCTCGGTCATCCCGACCCTCGGTTCTCCGGACTCCTCGGCTCGCGTCCCGGCGGGAGCGAGTGATAGGGTTGGCGCCCGAAGGAGCTTCCATGACGATTCGCACCGGTTTCATCGGCCTCGGCAATCAGGGCAAGCCCATCGCCGCGCACCTGGCGCCTGCGGGCTTCGAGACGACGGTCTTCGACATCGCGCCCGAACCGGTGGCCGAGTTGACCGCCGGGGGAGCCAAGGCCGCGGCCACACCACGCGAACTCGGGACCCAGGCCGACATCGTCGGGATCTGCGTGCCCGAGGACGATCACGTCCGCCAGGTCGCGCTCGGCGACGACGGACTCGTGGCCGGAATGTCGGCGGGCGGCGTGATCCTGATTCACAGTACGGTGTTGCCCGAGACCGCGGCCGAGGTCGCGGCAGCCGCGGCCGAGAAGCAGGTGGCCGTGATGGACGCCTGCGTCACCGGAGGCGCGGCGCGCGCCCAGAACAAGCAGATCACCTACCTGATCGGCGGGCCGGAAGACGCCTTGGAGAAGGCGCGGCCCTACCTCGAGGCCACCAGCGAGGTTCCCCTCGTGCATGCCGGGGAACTCGGCAGCGGTGCGAAGCTGAAGCTCTGCATCAATCTCATCACCTACATCCAGTGGGCGGCGGCCTACGAATCGATGGCGCTGGCCCGGGCCGTCGGGTTGCCCCAGGAGGTTCTCGAGCAGGCGGGTCGCGCGAACGGTCAGCTCACCGACATGATGGTGATGTACCTCGCCACGCACAAAGCGCCCGAGGACGTGCGGACGAGCGACGGCTTTCAGGCGTTGATGCGAAACCACATGAACATCGCCGAGAAGGATCTCGCCTGGGCGCTCACGCTGGCGCGCAAGTCGGGGGTGTCGCTGCCCGTCGGCTCGCTGGTCTCCCAGTCGATGGCGCGGCTCTACGGCGTGACCGACCCGGCGCGCCGCTGATGCGCGGCGGTCCATCGCCGCGGCGGCCGTCGACCGCTCGGGATCATCTCAGGACCCGAAGGGCAGCTGGCGCGGACGCACGCCCGGCCGGTCCTCCAGCTGGTCGACCCGGCTCTCGCCGTCGCGGCAGATCGGGGTCCCGTTCACGAGCACGTGGCGGATTCCGCTCGGGGTGTCGGCCGTGAGGCGGTCGGCGTTGGCCGGGAAGTCGCGCACTCGACGCAGCTTCCCGGGCCCGACCGTGTTCGGATCGAAGACGCACACGTCGGCGTGGGCGCCGGGGGTGAGCACGCCGCGATCTTCGAAGCGGAAAATCGAGGCAGGCTCGGACGTGAGCTTGCGGACGGCTTCGGAGAGCGGCAGCACGCCGCGTTCCCGCACCCAGTTGCCCAGCAGGTCGGTGGGGAGCGGTGCGTCGCAGAGCATGCCGACGTGGGCTCCGGCGTCTGAGAGTCCGATCGCCATCTGTTCCTGCTGGAGGAGATGGGCGATGCCTTCTTCGTCGTCGTTCGCCTGCACGTAGCGGAAGCGCGTCTCGAGGTTCTCTTCCAGAGAGAGGGCGATCATCGTGTCGAGCGGAGACTCGCCCCGCTCCTTCGCCAGGTCGACGAGCTTGCGATCGATCAGGTCGGTGTGCACGTTGCTCTCGGCGAGCTCGAAGTTCTCCCAGCGCGTGGGCAGCGGGGTGTTCGCCAGTTCGTCGAGCGCCCGGGATCGCCAGGCCGCGTCGCGGTAGGCGGCTTCGCGTTCGGCGCGCGTTCCCGCGTGGAGGGCCGCGAAGCACGCGGCCTGATCGAAGGGGAAAGGCTCTTTGAGCTGGGTCTGGAGCGTGATCTTGCGACACGAGATCTGGGGCCAGACGTCGGTGCCCTCGGCGAGCTGCTCCGCGTGGATCTTCGAGCCGTGCTGCCAGAGTCCCGGGATCGCGAGCAGGGCCGTGTAGGTCACCGGCACGCCGACGCGTCGCTGGAAGGCGTAGATCGTGTCGAAGGCGAACCCCTCGCCCAGCGTGGCTTCGATCACGCCGCGTCCGAGCTTCGCGAGTTCCTTGCCGAGCGCTTCGAACTCGGACAGCTCGGCGAGACGGCTGCACACCGGCTTGCCGTCGATGCCGACGTGGGTCGGCGCGAAGCTCGACGCCAGGCCAACGGCGCCGGCCTGCATGGCCTCGCGCACGGAGCTGGCCATCGCCGTCACCTCGTCGTCGGTGGCGGCGCGCTCGTAGGCGTCCGCGCCCATGTGAAAGAGACGCAGGGCGGTGTGCCCGATGTAGGCGCCGTAGTTCAGGACGGTGCCCCGCCGCTCCACCGATGCCAGGTACTCCGGGAAGGTCTCGAAGTCCCAAGGAATCCCTTCCATCAAGGAGGCGGGATTCATGTCCTCGACCTTCTCGAGGGTCAGCGCGATCGTCTCGCGGTCGGCTGCGCGGGTCGGGGCGACCGAGAAGCCGCAGTTCCCCGCGACGACGGTGGTCACGCCGTGGAAGCAGGACGGGGTGAGGGCCGGGTCCCAGAAGACCTGGGCGTCGTAGTGGGTGTGGATGTCGATGAAGCCGGGCGTCACGACGGCGCCGCTGGCATCCAGTTCGGTGTCGCCCGAGAGCTGGGTCCCGATCTCGGCCACGCGGCCGTCTTCGATGCGGACGTCGGCGTCGAAGCCCGGACGGCCCGTGCCGTCGATTACGCTGCCGCCGCGGATCACGAGGGAGGACATCGCTTCACTCCTGGTCTGCGCCACGAGCCGCGGGCCAGGAGCAGCCGGCGGTGGGGGCGCGGAGAGCGATTCTACCGCGGGCGCGCGCAGGGCGGGGTGCGGATCGGTCGGAAGCGGGTGCTAGGGCTTCCAGGCCGTCCCAGCGGAGGGTCCCGGCGCACCGAAGGTCTCGAAGCCCGGCAGGAAGAGCAGGAAGTCCTCACCGGAAACGGCCCCGTCGGTGTTCATGTCCGTGCCGATCCCGGGATCGACGCCCGTCTGGTAGGCGGGCAGAAAGTTGTCGCCGAAGTCTTCTGAGTCGCAGAGATTGTCCTGGTTGAAGTCGCAGTCGCAGCCATTCCCGAAGCCGTCGGAGTCCGTGTCCCCCTGCGACGGGTTGGAGATCAGCGTGCAGTTGTCGACATCGTCGGTCAGGCCATCGCCGTCCGTGTCGACGACCAGCTGCGGCGCGATCCAGGCCGCGCGATCCGAAACGCGAACGGCGAACGCCGACGTCGGGCGCGGGGCGAAGGGGTTGAACGGCACCAGGAACTCGGAACCCGCCTCGCCGATGTAGAGGCCACCGTACTCCCAGAGCATCGCGTCGAAGACGATCCCGGACGGGCCACCGACGTTCTGTTGGAAGGGGCCGGTCACCGAGGAGCTGATGCCGGCGAGCTCCCAGGCGCCGTCGACCGTGTCGAAGACGAGCCAGGGACCGCTCGAGTCGCCCCCGGAGATGTGGCACTCGTTCGCGACGCCGCCGGAGGCGTTGAAGTCGGCGGCGATCAGCGGTCCGAGCTGGGGGTCGTTGACGAAGCGCTCGATGCGGTTGCGGCCCCAGGACCAGACCCCGCTGCCACCCCATTCGAACCCGCGCAACTGCCCGGAGACGAACACGTTCGGCCCCGCGCCGCCGCCCCTGCCGAACACGGTCATGGTGGCGTTCAGCTCGGAGCTGCCCGTGTAGAGGGGCACCCAGGAGGCGAACAGGCCGCTGATGCGCCAGAGGCGCAGGTCCGACGCGGGATCGTCGACGAACCCGATCGTCGTGTAGGTGCCCTGGTTGGGGCCAGCGTCGAAAGTGATCGTCTGGCCGACGCTGCCGCCGATGTGCTTCGCCGCGAGGAAGTGACGCGGACCCACGGCGGTCGCCAGGAAGCCACCGAACACGCCGGCGTCCTGCACCACCGCCGCCTCACCGTTCAGGCCGGCGCTGGTGGTGTTCTGTGCCGGCTGCTGCCCGTTGAGGACGACAACTCCGGTCGCCGTGAGCGGCAGCCAGCCGAGAACCAGTGCGATCGCTAGGGCGAGGGAGCCGGTGCGTCGCTTCCCTTGCTTAGCAGCGCCCACGGTCGTGGCGGCGCCAAATGCCGAGACCGCCCAGGGCGAAGCTCAGGAGCAGACCCGTCGAAGGCTCCGGAACGACCGAACCGGGCCCGAGGAACGTGAAGGTCATGCCCTCGGTGTTGGTCAGTGAGCTGACGCCGGCGCCCGTGTTGTTCAGCGTGATCAGGATCGAGATCTGGATCTCGGTGGCCGAGGCCGTCTCGAAGCCCGGGAAGCCGCCGAGGATGGTGCCGACATCGAAGACGAAGCTGTTGTTCCAGGTGCCGCCGGGGACGCTCAGGACCTGGTTGTACGGGGTCGTCGTGGAGTTCACCGGCGCCGTGCCGCCGAGGTTCGTTTCCGTGATGTCGACGGTGACGCTCGCGTCCACCACCGAGGTGCCGGTGAAGACGTTCGCGATGCCGTCCATGTCGACGATGAACTGGTCGATCAGGAAGCGGTCCGGGCCCGGGCCGTCGGGGTCGAGCGTGCGAACCGTGAAGTTCAGCTGCTCGAAGGCCAAGCCGCCGGGGCCGGCGACGATGCTCGGGTTGAAGTCGAGGGTGTCGAGGTTCGTGGTCGGCGTGCCGAAGCCGCCGCCGAAATCGGTCACCTGGAGGAACTCGACGGTGTCCGAAGTGAAGTCGCCGTAGTTGACGGCGAGGGCGCTGGTGGGCGCCAGGAGCAGAAGGACGGCGGCGAGAGCAAATCCGCGTGCACAGCGAGAGGCAATCATCTTCAGGGTCCCCTTCCCAAGGGTTGAAAACGCTTCGTGGAAGGAGCCCGGCCGCGCGGCTCGAAAAGCGGCCGCGGCAGGCGCTGGATCGCGCCCCTTCCCAGTCGCGCGAGGTTGCAATCTTAATGCCATGGCGGAAAACAGGGGGAGCTTTTTCGGGTAAAAATTCCCTATTGAAATTGAGAGGTTACGCCTATTCCCCGCGTGCTCGAGAGCCGGCAAGTGAGCGGCAGGCGGCACGCAGCGGAACACGGAAGGGGTTTTCCACCGGGCGATGGAAACGCGTTTCCGTTTTCCCCTAGGGGCCAAGCGGCCTGCCGATCCTCGTGCTCACCGAGCGCCGGGCCGGAGTACCCTGCCGGCCCGCGCGTAGCCCCCGGGCATCGACGGACCCGAGGCCCGGGAGCGCGGACGAGTTGGAGGAGCCCATGGCACGGGGACGCCGTCTCGCAGGAAGCCTGATCGGGGTGGCCGCCCTGTTGGCGTGCAGCGGCGAGCACCAGGGGCCGGGAGCCGTGACCGAGCATGCGCTCGATCCCGGCTGGGAGCGGGCTCCCGACGCGGCTCAGTCCGCCGTGCGCGCGGAAAACGGCTTGCCCGACGACAGCCAGGTGCTGTTCGGCGACCTCCACACCCACACCACCTTCTCCCCCGACGCGTTCATCATGTCGCTGCCGATGCTCGGGGGGAGCGGTGTCCACCCTCCCGCCGACGCCTGCGACTTCGCGCGGTTCTGCGCCGATCTGGACTTCTGGAGCATCAACGACCACGCCGAGGGCATCTCGCCGCGCCACTGGTCCGACACGATCGACGCCATCACCGAGTGCAACCGCGTGGCCGGCTCCGGGGACACACCGGATCTCGTGAGTTTCCTGGGCTGGGAATGGAGCCAGGTCGGTCCGACGCCGGAAGAGCACTACGGACACAAGAACGTGGTGCTCCTCGAAACCGATCGGACGCGGGTTCCCGCCCGCCCGATCGCGGCACCCCGCCCCCAGTTTCGCGCCATGTCGTTCGGTCCGGTGGCGACCCTCGCCCTGGCCACCCTGCATTTCTCGGAGCGTCAGCGGATCTTCGACTACGGCTACTACACCGACGCGTTGCAGGCAGTGCCCGCCTGCGACGCCGGGGTCGACCCGCGTGAGCTGCCTCTCGATTGTCACGAAGTTGCGCCGGATCCGAGCACGCTCCACGCGAAGCTCGACGCCTGGGACACGCCATCGATCGTGATCCCCCACGGCACGAGCTGGGGCCTGATGACACCGCGCGGGTTCTCCCTCGAACGCGAACTCGCCGCGGGACAACACGACCCGTCGCGTCAGCGCCTCTTCGAGATCTATTCGGGGCACGGCAGCGCCGAGCCCTACCGCGACTGGGCGGCCGAGGGGCCCGGGGAGGCGGCGATGTGTCCCGTGCCGACGCCGGACTATCTGCCTTGCTGCTGGCGCGCCGGTGAGATCATCCGGGAACGCTGCGAGCGCGAGTCGGGCGAGGACTGCGACGCCCGCGCCCAGACGGCGCAACGTCACTACCTCGAGGCCGGAGCGTCGGGTTTCCAGACCGTCCCCGGCGCCGAGGTCGCCGACTGGCTCGACTGCGATCAGTGTCGCGATTGTTTCAACCCGGCCTTCTCCCATCGTCCCGCCGGGTCCGCCCAGGCGGCGACCGCGTTCGCCTCCACCGACGGGCCGGGCGGCGCCGAACGCCGCTACCGGTTCGGGTTCATCGGCTCGAGCGACACCCACGACGCGAGACCGGGCAACGGCTTCAAGGAGTTCGCGCGCCTCGAGAACACGGAGGCGTCGCCGGTGCGCAACGGCAGCGGCGACGATCCCGTCGCCGAGTCGCGCCCGATCGACTGGGCGAAGATCGGAACCGCGGGGCGGCGCTACATGGAGCGCGCGGCGTCGTACCTGTACACGGGAGGGCTCGCCGCGGTGCACGCCCGCGGGCGCGATCGCGAAGCGATCTGGGATGCCTTCGAGCGACGCGAGGTCTACGGGACGTCGGGGGACCGGATTCTCCTGTGGTTCGATCTCATGAACAGCGCGGAGGGTCCCCAGCCGATGGGCGCCTGGGTCCAGGACTTCGCCGATACGCCGCGCTTCCGTGTCGCAGCGGCGGGCGCCTTCGAACAACGCCCGGGCTGCCCCGATCCGGTGCATGACGCGCTCACCCCCGAGCGACTCGAGGCGCTGTGTCTCGGCGAGTGCTTCCACCCCGGCGAACGCCGTCGACGCATCACCCGCATCGAGGTGGTGCGCATCCGGGCGAGCGCCGGCGCGTCGCCCGTCGAGACGCGGGTCGAAGACCCCTGGCGGGTGTTGCCCTGTGAAGACGCAGGCGATGGCTGCCGCGTCGAGTTCGAAGACCCGGAGTTTACGTCCGCAGAGGGAGAGGTCGCCTACTACGTGCGCGCGATCCAGGAACCGACGCCGGCCGTGAATGCCGGCGGGGTCCGCTGCACCACCGACGACGCGGGGGACTGTCTCGAGGTCGACCCCTGCTACGGCGACGACCGCACGTCGCCCGAGGACGACTGCCTCGCGGACAATGAGGAGCGCGCCTGGTCGTCGCCGATCTTCGTCACCCCGGCCGCCGCGCCCGTCTCGGAAGCGACGGCGGCGCTGCCGCGCGCCGCCGGGCTGTCGGCGGCAATGCGATAAGCTTCGCCGCCGTGTTCCGCGACCGACGTCCGCTGATCATCGCCATCCTGGTGCTCGCGCTGAGTGCCGTGCTCGGTGCCCTGCGCTTCTCGCGCACCGAGTCGCCTCCGCCCGTCGAGACCTCCGCGCCCGCACCCGTCGACGTGCCCGCGCCCTAGCACGGTCGGAGCGCGGCTCAGATCAGCTGGGATTCCCGTCCGCGGGCGACGAAGCGCTCGCGGAGTGCAGCGATGTCCGCCGCTTCCAGCCGACGCAGCGCGGCACCGCGTTCGGGGCGGTACCACACGGTCTCGTCGCACTCCCAGCGTTCGGCCCGCAGCTGGCGCTTCTGCACCTTGCTGGTCTGGGTCACCGGCAGCGCGGTACTCAGCCGGACGTAGCGGGGCGTCCACTTGGTGCCGAGGTCGGCCTGCTCGGCGAGGAAGGCGTCGAAGGCGGCGGGGTCGAACCCGTCGGGATCGGTCACCTCCAGGGCGGCCATCACCTGGTCGCCCACCTCTTCGTCGGGCACCGCGTACACGGCGGACAGCACCACCCCCGGGTAGCGCGCGAGGATGCGCTCGACGGGCGCGGCGGAGAAGTTCTCGCCGTCCACGCGCAGCCACTCGAAGTCGCGGCCGGCGAAGTAGATGAAGCCGTCGGCGTCGCGATAGGCGAGGTCGCCGGTCCAGTACATGCCGTCGCGCATGCGCTGGGCGTTCGCTTCGTCGTTGTTGTAGTAGCCCTCGAAGAGCGCGCGTCCGCCGGTGTTGACGAGCTCCCCGATGGCTTCCTCGGCGTTCAGCAGGCGACCCGAATCATCGAACCGAGCCGGCGGGCACTCGTTCCCTGTTTCCGCATCGAGCACGCGGGTGGCGTCGTCGCCGCGTCCGAGCGATCCCTTCGGCATGTCGGGCGTGCGCTGGACGGCGACACCGGTTTCGGTCGACCCGTAACCGTCGACGACTTCGGTGGCGAAACGCTTCGCGAAGCGCTCGATGTCGAGGTCGGCGGCCTCGTTGCCGAAGACGACCCGCAGCGGGTTGTCCGCGTCGTCGGGGCGCTCGGGTTGGGCGAGGATGTAGGAGAGCGGCTTGCCCACGTAGTTGAAGTAGGTGCAACCGTACTTCTTGATGTCAGGGATCGTGCCCGACGCCGAGAACTTCCGGCGCAGGACGGCGGTGCCGCCGACGACGATCGTGGGTGCGGTGCCGGTGAACAGCCCGTTGCTGTGGAACATTGGCATCGACTGGTAGGAGACCGTGTTCTCGTCGAGGGCGAGTCGGCCCGCGAGATTTTGGGCGACGAGCGACAGCTTCCCCTGGCTGCAGATCACCGCCTTCGGTGCGCCACTCGTGCCCGAGGTGAAGAGCAGAAGCAGGAGGTCGCTCATCTCGACCTCGACGTCGGGAATGTCGGCCCCGGCGTAGGGCGCGAGCGTTTCCGCGAAGGCCGGCGTGTCGACGTCGAGGATGCGATCGGCGGGGACGTCGGTGTCGAGGCCCGCGAGCAGGTCGCGGTGGGCGGCTTCGGTCACGATCCAGCCACAGTCGGTGTGGCGGATGTCGCGGGCGAGCTCGGCGCCGCGGCGGGTCGGGTTGATGCCGACGATGACGCCCTTCGCGAGCGCGGCGGCGCCGATCCACATCGGGAAGTCGGGGACGTTGTCGAGCAGGACGCCCACGTGCAGGGGGCCGTCGCCCCGATTCGCCAGCAGGTACGCGGCGCGCTGGGCGCAGCCCGCGACGAACGCGCGGTAGCTGAGCGTCTGATCCTCGAAGCGCAGGGCAGGGCGGTCGTCGTCGCGGCGCGCGACGATCCAATGACGGAACGGGACCAACTCCAAAGCGGCTGCCTCCAGTCGGGGTCGTGGGGGGGTGAACGCGGACGCGACGAGGCGCAGGCCGGAAGGAGCTCAGCGCAGGGCGGCGCGTTCGATGCGGACCGGAATGTTGCTCATCCGCGGCAGCCCTGAAAAGGGGTCGTATTCGCGTTCGACGGAAGTCAGGCGGCCGGTATTACTGCCGAGCTCGGCGACGTCGTCGTCGTCGGTGGCCCCGCCGAAGGCGTGGCTCATCGAGACGAGGCCGCGACGCAGGCTGGCGTCGGCTTCGACGATGCCGTCGATGCGCGCGTGGTCGGACACGATCGACACGCGATCGCCGGGCGCGAGGCCGAGGGTGGCCAGCTCGTCCGGGTGCAGGAAGGCCGGGTTGTAGCGCCACTTGCGCTGGAGCGCGGGGAGGTCGCGCGCCGAGGAGTTGTACGCATTCATCATGCGCCGGGAGATCAAGCGCAGCGGGTACGCTTCGCCAGGCTCCACGCGCGCTTCGGCGGACAGTCCAGCCAGCGCGGCGAGCATGTCGGTGTTGCCGACGTCGAGGCGTCCGGTCCAGCCGGCGTCCTTCGGGGCCACGTGCACGGCCGGCTCGGGGAAGGTGGCGCCGTGGGGATGGCGCTTGAGCTCCTCGAAGGAGATGCGCGCGTCGCGCATCAGGATGGCGAAGATGTCCTCGGAACTCGGCTTGTCGTCCATGTCGAGGGGAATCGGTTCGCCGCGTGCCGGCCCGGTCAGTGCCATTTGCTTCAGCGCGAGCGGCAGCTGCATGCGGCGGGCCGTCTCGTAGAAGAACTCCCATTCCTCGACGACGTCGGAGCCCTCGGGCGGCGCCACCAGGGCCGGCGTGTACTGGCCGTAGGCTTCCGGGTAACCGAAGCCGACACCGTAGAGCGCCAGGTAGTCCTGATTGAGCGTGATGCCCGGCATCTCGAGGGAGTGCTTCGCCGCGATCACGTAGTCGGCGAGTTGCGCGGTCGCCGACATCTTGATGTCGATCTGGACCAGCAGGTCGAGCTTCTCGAGCGCCGCGAGCGTCTTCCGCTGGTCGGGCCACGCGGCGACCGGATTGCCGCCGAGGTTCACCAGGGCCCGCACCCGCCCCTCGCCCTCCAGCAGGATCTCGTCCGCGAGCGCCGGGGTCGGCATACCCGCCGCCGTGTTGGTGAAACCGCGTACGCGAAGCTTCTCGCCGAAGCCCCAGGCCGGCCAGGGGGGCAGCGCCTGTGCCTTCGCGGAGAAGGTAGGGACGACCGCGCCCGGGTTGGCGACGCGCTCGCCGGCGCGCAGCCAGCGGCCGCACACCGTGTTGAGGCACAGCAGCAGGTACTCGAAGAGCGTGCCGTTGCCCGACATGTTCGGGCCGGTCCCGGCCGTGGCGACGCCGCGCCCCGCGGTGGCGAAGAGGCGCGCGGCGGCGATCAGGGCGTCGGGCTCGAGGTCGGCGCGGCGCGCGACCTCGGCAGGGGTGAACGGCGCGATCGCGGCCCGCAGGGCATCCAGGCCCCCGACGTGCTCCTCGCAGAACCCGGCGTCGTGTAGCCCCTCTTCCAGGATGACGTGCAGCAGCGCCGCCACGATCGCCGCATCTTCCCCGGGGCGCGGTTGCAGGTAGTGCTGGGCGCGGCGGGCGGTCTCCGTGCGGCGCGGATCGATCGCGATCAGACGCAAGCCGCGCGCCAGGGCGTCCTCCAGGAACCGGCCCGGATTGCCCTGGGGGATCCCGCCCGACATCGCGACCAGCGGGTTGACGCCGATCAGCAGCGCGACGTCGGCCGTGGCGAAGTCCTGGAAGGGCGCCATCCACATCCCGTGGAGTGCCTGGGCCAGCGCCTTCCCGGGTTGATCGATGGTGTTCGAGTTGAACGCCATCCGAGATCCGAGGGCCTTCATCCACGCGGTGGCCAGGGTCCCGTTTGCCGGGTTGGCGGTGCTGAAGGTGCCGCTGTAGAGCGCAATCGAGCGCGGGCCGTAGGTCTCGCGGATTCGGGCGAGTCGCTCGGCGATCTCGTCGAAGGCCTGCGTAGAAGGAATGGGCCGGTGCTGCCCCGCCGCGTCGCGCTTCTGGCTGTGGAGGAGCCGCTCCGGGTGTCGGCGCGCCTCCAGCAGCTGCTGGCCCTTCACGCAGAAGTAGCCCTGGTAGACGGGGTTCTCGCGGTCCCCGCGGACCGCGACCGGTTCGCCGTCCTCGAAGTCGACGAGCATCGCGCAGGCGTTGAAACAGAATCGGCAGTACGAGGGGCGGGTTTCTCGGGCCATCCTCCTCATTTTCGCACACCGTTGCCGGTGCGTGAGGCGGCAGCTTCGAAGCCCTACACGCGCATGTGGAAAATGACCCCTCTTGGGTCTCAAGTCGCCGACGCATCGCGTCGAAACCTGGGCCGGACCTCACTCGCGCCTGCGACGGAGACACCTCATGCACCACCCCAAGTGCGCACAGCGCGCGCTCCCCCTCGTCGTGTTCCTGTTCCTGGTCGGGATCCTGGCTTCGGCCGCTCCCGCCTTCTCCGAAGAGAGCGTCGATCTCGGCAACGGCCGGATCGTGCTCGTTCCGCCCAACCTCGGTGTCCGCGCCGTGGACGAGGTGGAGCCCGGCATCGAGCCGGTCTGGCAGGAGATGCTCCAGCACTTCGCGGCCCAGGAGCGCCCCGTCACCGCGATCGAGCGCACCAGTGGCGTCGCGCTCTGGAACGACGTGATGGCCGAGCTTCAGAAGCGCGAGGAAGAGACGGGCCAGAAGCCCGGCGTCTATGACGCCTACGCGCTCTTCGCCCAGCGCGTGGCCGAGCAGGTCGACTACGAGAAGATCGTCTTCCCGTCCCTCGTGACCCGCGTCGCGAAGGTGCGTGGCAGCACCGCGAGCTGGGACGGCGTCCGCCAGCGGATCGACATGCCGTCCCTGGACGTGCCTGCGATCGAGGGGCTCGTCGTGGCCCAGCGCGGCGTCAACGGCGAGCTCGCCGCGGCCTCGCTCCACGTGGCGATCCTCCAGTCCGATGGCCAGCTCTTCTTCGAGGGCACCGGCGGCCTGGCGCTCCTCCAGGAAATCAAGCCGGACACCCGCGACGAGATCGCGGCGACCCTGCGCGACGATGCCTTCGACGACGACCGCGCCCTGCGCGAAGGCGTCGAGGTCGCGTTCCGCAAGCCGCTGCCGGCCTCCCGCGCGCGCTAGCCCGGGAGCTCAGCTGGCCTCGGTGGTCGCCCGCCGAAAGGCGACGGCCACCGCGGCAGAGGCGGGCACGACCAGCGCGCCGTAGAGGAGCGGCACGCGCAGGATCTCCTGCGCGTGGGCATCGGCGAAGCTCACCACGATCACACCGATCGCGAGCGGTGCGTTCTGGATGCCTGTCTCGAGGCAGATCGCGCGACGCTGGGGGCCCGGCACGCGCAACAGACGCGCGCCGAGCCACCCGAAGACGAAGCCCAGCGGCCCCAGCGCCGTGCCCGCGAAGACTTCGGCCGCGCTGAAGCTCGTGATCCGCTCGTGGTCGCGGAACACGCTCACCGCGAAGACGAGCACCAGGACCGCGATGCCGGCGAGGCTACCCACCCGCTCGGCCCGCCGGGCCCAGTCGGGGCGGCGCGTGCGCAGCCAGACCCCGGCGGCTACCGGGACCAACACGGCCACGAGGGTCGAAACGACGTTGGCGTAGGGCACCTCGAGGTCGTCGCCGGTGAAGGGAGCGGTGTAGATCCCCAGGGCCAGGGGCATCAGCACGAGCGCCGCGACCGTCGACGTGACCGTCATGGCGATGCTCAGGGCGAGGTCGGCGCCCGCGTAGTAGGAGAAGAGGTTCGAGGTGGTGCCGCCCGACGAGCAGCCCATCACGATCAGGCCCAGGGCGAGGGCGTCGGGAAGGCCCAGCGCGCGCGCCAGCAGGAAGGCCGCGAAAGGCATCCAGACGAACTGACTCGCGACCCCGATAGCCAGGGCGCGCGGACGCGCGAGCACGCGTCGGAAGTCGGGCACCGACAGCGTCGAGCCCATCCCGAACATGGTCAGGAACAGGAACAGCGCCAGCAGGACCTGATCGAGCTGCTGCATTCGCGTCGCGGGCTAGCCGCTGATCAGCACGTTCGGTCGCGCGAAGCCCTGCGCCTCACACAGCGCGAGGTAGGCCTGCAGCGTGACGTCGCCGTCCACCACCGACTCGATCTCGCCCTTGGCGTCGAGGTTGAGGTTGGAGCCCGTCATGTGGAACCAGACGCGGGTCGTGTCTTCGATGCACTGGAGGGTGTGGACCGAGCCCGCCGGCTCGTAGAGCATCGAGCCCGCGCGGTTGACGTAGTCGTACTCGGCGTACTTCCACGCCCCGGACACCGTGAAGCCCCAGACCGGGCCAGTGTGCTTGTGGGTGGGCACCTGGTAGCCGTTCTGGAAGACGTTCTCGATCACCCACAGGCCCTGGGCGCGATCCACCTGGATCACCTTGAGCTGGCTGCCGTCGCCGATCTCCACGAAGGGCAGGTCTTCGGCGCCGAAATGCACGGCCAGGGGCGCCGCTGCCGTGGGGTCGCCGACCGTCGTTGATTCGCTCGCAGTGGCCATGGGAACTCCTTCACCGGCTGGCGTCACGCGTAGCGAAGGCGTGCCGACGCCGGCAAGCGCAGGCTCGGGGCGGTTCAGTCGAAGATGCCGCGCAGGATGTCGCCGGCCGCTTCGCCCGCGGCGCCGCCGATCTCCCGTTCGAGCACGTCCCCGAGTTCGTGACCGGCGGCCGTCAGCGCCACGCGCTGGAGCAGCGCCTCGGTGGCGAGGCGGCCGATCTCGGCCCCGGTCGCCCCCTCGCTGCCCCCGAGGTCCCGCAGCCGGATCTCGGGCAGGTCGAGGATCTGGTCCTTCTTCCCCTCGCGCGCGAGGACGATCTCCCCCCCAGCGAAACGCAGCTCGTCGACCCGGAAGCGCGCGGGCTCGCCGGCACTCTCCTGGGGCGTCGGCTCGGCCGGGCTGCGGACGACCTCGAGGAGCTTCTCCAGGTTCGAGAACCCGCGCTCGCCGAGTTCCACGCGCACCCGGGAATCGCCGATCCGGATCTCGTTCAAGCGGATCGTCTCCTCGGCCATCGACTCGGCGTCGATGGCGAGCGCGACCTCGCCGAGGACGAAGGCGGGTGCGTCGCTGAACCCCTCCGGGTTGGCGACTTCCACGCCCCGAACGGCACCGCGGCTCTCGGTGAGGGTGAGATCCACCGCATCCACCTGCACGGGCGTCCCGAGCGCGGCGCTGCCCTCGCTCTCGATCGCCCGGGCCACGAAGAAATCGAGGGAGAGGTAGACGATCGCGCCTGCGACGACGATCAATCCCACCAGCGCGGCGATCCCGTACCCGAGGAAGCGTGCCATGTCGGTCCTCCGTGCGCGCAATCCATAGCGCGGTCGGGTCCGGGCGTCCGCGAACGCGTGCGGTGGCATGGCGTCGCGGGCCGCTTCGAAGCACCTTGCGCGCTTGGGTCTCGACTTCCTACCGGAGCTGCTCGGACTGCTCGCCGCCGCCACCGCCACGGCGGCGCTCTTCGAGCGACTGCGTCTACCGTCGATCGCGGCGTTCCTGGTCGTGGGCGTGGCGGTCGGCCCCGGCGGGCTCGGCTGGGTCTCCGATCCCGAGGTCGTGCGCGAGATCGCCGAGCTCGGCGTGGTCTTCCTGCTCTTCGAGATCGGCCTCGAACTGCCGATCGAGCGCCTGCGCCGCTTCTGGAAGCCCGCTCTGCTGGCGGGCGGGCTGCAGGTCACGCTCACCCTGGGTGTCGTCGCGGCACTCGCCTCCGGGTTCGGGCTGCCGCTGCGCGAGGCGCTGGTGCTCGGTGCGCTGATCGCGATGTCGAGTACCGCGCTCGTGATGCGCATGCTCGGCGAACGCGGGGAACTCGACGCCCCCCATGGTCAGCTGGCGATCGGGATCCTGCTCTTCCAGGACCTCTGCGTGGTTCCGTTCCTGCTCGCCGTGCCGATCCTGGCCGCTGGCCCCGAAGCGGGGGGCACCGCGATCCTGGTCGCCTTCGGGCGTGCCCTCGCTGCGCTGGTGTTGTTCGCGGCCGTCGCGCGCTTCGTCTTGCCCACCCTGCTCGACCGCTTCGCGCGCATCCGCTCGCGAGAGATCTTCACGATGGCGGCGTTCCTGGCCGTGCTCGGATCGGCAGTGGTGGCCGAAGAGATCGGGCTCACGCTCTCCGTGGGCGCCTTCATGGGTGGGCTGGTGCTCTCGATGTCGCCCTACGCCCACCAGCTCTTCGCCGAGGTGGTCCCGCTGCGGGGCGTGCTGCTCGCGGTCTTCTTCACCGCGGTCGGCATGCTCTTCGATCCCGCCGTCGCCTGGGAGCAGGCCGGGGCGGTGTTCGCCTACGCGGCCGGCGTCGTGGTGCTCAAGGCCGGCTTCATCGCGCTGATCCTGGCCGGCGTGCTGCGTCTCGGCGTTCGCCTGGGCGTCCTGACCGGGCTGTGGCTGGCCCAGACCGGAGAGTTCTCCTTCGTGCTCTCCGGCGTGGCCGCCGCTGCCGGGCTGCTCGACCCGACCCTGGGACAGATCTTCGTCGCGGGTTCGATCCTCACGCTGGTCGCCACCCCGTTCCTGGTCGCCGCCGCACCGCGCATCGCCGGGGGGCTCGGCGCCGGCCTCGAACGCCGTCCGGATCCCGAGGCGCCCGTCGAAGAGCGCGGCCACGTCGTCCTGGTCGGGTTCGGACTGGCCGGCCGCAACATCGCCCGGGTGCTGCGCTCTCGGCAGATCCCCTACCGCGCCGTCGACACGAACGCGGCGGCGGTGCGGGAAGCCGCGGCGCGGGGCGAGCCGGTCGTCTACGGAGATGCCACGCGCTCGACCCTGCTCGCGCAGGTCGACGTGCGCGACGCGCGGCTGGTGGTGCTCGCTCTGGCCGACGCTGCTGCGACGCTCGAGGTGGTGCGCAGCGTCCGCCGCTTGACGCCGGACGTTCCCATCGTCGCGCGCACCCGTTTTGTCCTCGACGTCGATCGTCTCGCCGAGAGCGGAGCCAGCACGGTGGTCGTCGAGGAGTTCGAGTCGACGCTCGAGCTCCTGGCCGAGACCCTGCGTCAGTTCAACTTCCCCGAGGAGTCGATCCTGCGTTTCGCCAGCGAGCTTCGCGACGAGGGCTACGTCTTCCTCCGCGAGACCGAGACGATCCTCGACCCGTGGCTCACCGACCTACTCGAAGAGGTCACGTCGGACTGGGTCGAGATTCCCCACGGCTTCCACGCGGGGTTGGACCCGGCCACCCTCGCGAGTCTGGCGATCCGCGAGGACACCGGTGCGAGCGTCGTGGCGGTCGAGCGCGACGGGTCCACCCAGGTGAGTCCACCGGCGAACTACGCGCTCCATTCCGGGGACCGTCTGCTGGTGGTGGGGGAGCCGGCGGCCTTGGAACGCCTCCGCAAGCTGTTCGACGAAGACGACTGATCGCTCGCTCGCGGAGACTACGCTTTGGCCGCGTGTTCGGGGATCGGGCAGACCGCCCCTTCCGAGAAGCCCTGGGCGGACACGTCGAAGCCGCGGTTGAAGCGCGCGCGGAAGTTCTCCCAGGCGATCGCTGCCGTCAGCTCGACCCACTGCTCGTCGTCGAGGTGCTTGCGCAGCTCGGTCACCAGAGCGTCGCTCGGGTTCGCCGGCGTCTCGGTGAGTGCGACGGTGTAGGCGAGCACGGTCTTCTCGAGCGCGTCGAAGGCGTCGCTCTCCTCGAAGTCGTGAATCGCGAGGAGCTGCTCTTCGCTGAGGCCGTGTTCTCTGCCGACGGCAGAGCCGATGTCGATTCAGAACACGCAACCGATCATGGCCGCGGCCTTGACCCCGGCCAACGCCTTCAGCGCCGCTGGAACGCGCGAACCCTTCGCACTCGCGAGCTCGTAGAAGCCCGCGGCCCACATCACCGACTTGCTGAGGGCCATGATGCGTAGCGGGTCGGGCACCTGGCCGGCGCGCTGCTTCGCACCGCGGAACACCGCGCGCGTCAGGGCCGAGGCCTGGTCGTCTTGAATGCCCTCGATGCGAGCCATGGGAGCCTCCGGGCGTGCGAGGGTCAGAGCGCGTCGGGTTCCGCCGAACCCGAACGCGACAGGAAACGATGCGTGGCGACCGCCGTCACGACGGCTGGGAGGTAGACGCCCGGCAGGTCGAGGAGCCAGTGGTCGTGTCCGACCGCACCGCGCGCCGTGTCGTAGACATGCAGCAGAGCGTGGGCGACCAGGAAGAGGGCCGACACCGCCACCAGGGGCGGCCGCCAGGCCGGGACGCGGGCGGCCCACACGAGCGCAATACCGACGGTCAGGAAGGCACAGCCGATGTCGCGGACGAAGTGGGCGTTGAACGGTCCGGTGTCGGGAACGCCGGCCGGAATCTCGGTGTACCAATGCTGTGGCCCCGCCAGCATCCAGAGCGCGTTCAACAGGCTGACGATGCCGATGAACCCGAGAACCCAGGCCCAGGTGTCTCGCGGCGCGTCCATGCGACGAAGGTAGGAGAGGGGACGTCGGCCCGTCAGGACCACTTCGCCGCGCGGATCCGGGTCCAGTGGCTCCGCCGTGGGGGCACGGCGTTTCGTGCGATACTCGGCGTCCCCACGCGAGGAGAGCGCCGATGGCCCTACCTGGACTCGAAGTCACACGTCTGGCGGGAGCGCTGGGCGCCGAAGTGCGCGGCGTGGATCTCGCGGCGGTCGATGCCACGGTGGCGCGTGGGATCGAGGAGCTGCTCTGGGAACACCAGGTGCTGTTCTTCCCGGATCAGCACCCGACCGTCGAAGCCCACGTCACCTTCGGCGCCCACTACGGAGAGCTCCAGGGGCATCCGCATCTCAAGAACGCCGACTCGGACCTCGCCGACAAGGTCTTCGAGCTGCGCGCGAGCCGCGGCGGTGTCGCCGACGAGTGGCACACCGATCTCACCTTCCTCGAAGAGCCGGCGCTCTACTCGATCCTTCACATGGTCGCCTGCCCGGCGGTGGGTGGAGACACGATGTGGTCGAGCCTGTATCGCGCCTTCGACGAGCTGTCGGCGCCGCTCCAGGAACTCTGTCTCGGGTTGACGGCGTTGCACAACGCCGACCCTCACCAGCGTCCCGAAGCCATGACGGTGCACCCGGTGGTCCGCCTCCACCCGGAGACCGGTCGTCGCGTGCTCTACGTGAACGAGCACTTCACGCGACGCATCGTCGAGCTGTCTCGTGAGGAGAGCGACCTCCTGCTCGGTCACCTCACCCGCTGGGTCTCGAACCCGCGCTTCACCGTCCGCTACCGCTGGACGAAGGGCACGGTCGCGATGTGGGACAACCGGTGCACCCAGCACTTCGTGCTGAACGACTTCGAAGAGGAGCGCATCATCCAGCGCGTCACGGTGATGGGAGACCGTCCCGAAGCCGCGGCGCCCGCGCGCTGGGAGCCCTTCCTGCGCAAGGGCGGTCTGAGCGACACGAGTCGCCACGACAAGCTGCTCCGCGAGTGGCTGCGACGGCAGAAGCCGTCGAGCTGATCCGGATGCGTCAGAGGCTGCGCCGCAGGTAGACGTTGCCCGCGCTGCCGCTCGCCTGGCGGTAGTCGTCGTGCTCCCACCGGGCGAAGGCCACGAAGCCAGCCGCCTCGTAGGCGCGCCGGGCCGGCGCGTTCTCGAGCGCCGTCGCGACGACGGCGCGGTCGCAGCCCTCCGCGCGCGCCCGGGCGAAGTTCGCCTCGAGAAGCGCGCCCACGAGTCCCTTCCCGCGCCAGGCGGGATGCACGGCGACCCACTCGACCCGCCAGGCCTCCGGCGGGAGATCGACCGAGACGTGCTGGAAGGGCCCGAAGCGCGCCCAGGCGTCCAGCGCATCGGCCACGCTGTGTCCGTGCTCCAGGAAGGCCTGGTACCAGGCGCGACGGAAGTGGGCATGGGTGTGACGCGCGGCGATGTAGCCCGAGAGCGTGGCGACCGGCTCGCCCGCGTGTTCCGCTACCAGGAAGCGCGACCAGTGGCAGAAGTGCTCCGGCTCGGTGGTCGCGATGCGCGCGAGCAGGGCCTCGCGCGCGTCGGGCGGCCCCGGCAGCACTGCGTCCCACTCGCCCTCGGGATCGGTGCCGCGCTCGGCCTCGATCATCGCCCACGCGAGGAAGGGGGCGTCGGTCGGCGCGGCGCGCCGCAGGACGACGTCGCTTCGTTCCATGCTCGCTTCCGATGCCGGGGGGCGAGTCAGGACACAGGCGTCTGGAGCGCTAGCCGGCGGCCTCTTCCTGGAGGCTGACCGGCCCGAAGCGCTCGGGGTACTTGCCGTCGATGTCGCCGTAGAAACGCCGGATCTCTTCCATGTCGCGCTTCACGTCGCCGGTGGTCCAGAGCGTCGGTCCGAGGCCTCCCACCTTGCGCGTGTAGTCGAGGAAACCCATCACGATCGGGACCTCCGCAGCGCGCGCGATCCGATAGAAGCCCGACTTCCAGTGCTCGGCCCGGCTGCGCGTGCCCTCGGGCGGCACCGTCAACACGAGGTCGGGTTGGCGCTCGAAGGCCTCGGCCATCTGCGCCACCAGGTCGTTGCGTCGATCCCGTTGCACCGGGATCCCACCGAGACGTCGCATGATGTTGCCCATGGGGCCGCGGAACAGGGTGTGCTTCCCCATCCACGACACCCGCACCCCGAACGACCAGGCGTGGGCGAGGAAGTAGAGCAGGTCCCAGTTGGTGGTATGCGGCGCCGCGATCAGCACGTAACCGCGCGCATCGGGGACGGCTCCCTCGGGAGTCCAGCCGGCCAGGCGCAGAAACCACTTCGCGAGGCGGATCTTCAAGGGGACTCCTGGGGAAAGCCCGAGTGTGGCGGGTTCCCCAGGGCGCGCAAGGCGATCAGTCGGCGGGCGGCTTCTCGGGATGTCCGAGGGTCTCGGCGAGTTCGTTGAGGTCGTCCGCGAGCCCCAGGAACGCGTCGCGCTTGCGGAGGTTCACGCGGGCCGTGAAATCACCACCGATCAGCGCCTGGACCTGACGTCGGAACGCGACCATGGGGCCGACCATCTTGTGCGTGTAGGCGATCCCGATCGCGGTCACGACCAGGACGTAGAAGATCGCGATCACCGCACTCGTGGTCAGGTAGTCGTTCATCTGCGCGAGCAGCAGGCGATGGTGCGCATCCGAGGCGAGCGTCCCCTCGATCGCGGCGTAGAACCGACCGAACGCCAGATAGCTCTGGTAGAGCTGACCCGCACCGAAGACGGCCGTCACCACGACCAGCAGGGCCGGCAGGGCCAGCTGGAGGCGGGGCTCGATCAGAGAGTTCCGCGCACGTCTTCGAGTCTTCATCGCTTCCTCGCTGAAGGGCGGGCTCGACATGGCTTCCTTCGGGGGAACGCCCGTCGTATCGGCCAATCGCGCGCCGGAGTGAAGCGGGAGGGGGCTATCCGAAGGCCCCGGACTCGGCCAGGTAGGAGGCCTCCTCGGGGCTGGAATCGCGGCTCAGGGCCGCGTTGCGCCCCGGGAAGCGCCCGAAGCGCCGAATCACGTCCTGATGCTCCCGGGCGTACCGCAGGGCCTCTTCGAAGCGCGGCCGGCCGGCGGCGGGGGCGTCGTCCACCAGCCGCGAGAAGCAGTCCACCGAGCGCTCCTGGTGCCCCGGATCCTCGGCGTGCATGAAGGGCAGGTAGAGGAAATGGCGCTCGATGGGCAGCAGCCGCAGGTCGCTGCCCTCGGCGAGCGAGCGCTCCGCCCAGCCCAGGGCAGCGGGGTCGCCCGCGAAGGCCCGCGGATCGCCTCGGAACAGGTTCCGGGGCAGTTGATCGAGCAGCAGCACCAGCGCCAGGCGGCTGCGCGGCGCATCCGCCCAGCCGTCCAGGTCGCCCGTCAGCGCCTGCTCGACGGCCGCCCCGAAGCGTTCGCGGCAGGCCTGGTCGAAATCCGGGTCGGGGCGGAACCAGCGCTCGCTGTGCTCGGAGTCGGACAGGCCGTCGCTGCCCAGGTCACCGAACCAGAACGCGTGCAGCTCGTCCGCGTGCAGCATCGGCGGTTGCGCTCCGAACAGAAGGTTCGCGTCACCCGCGAACCCGGCGGGAGCTCCGCGCCGCAGTCCCTGTGCTGCGACGCCGTCCCCCCGTTCCGCGGCGCATTCTACCCGAGCCGGCCGGCGGGTCGGCCGGTTTGGAGCCACGGGGCGCCGGGATTACCGTCGCGCCATGGCCGCGACTTCCGCAGACCTGGTCCTGGTGGGCGCGGGTCACGCCCACGTCCAGGTGCTGCGGCGCTGGATGATGGCGCCCGTGGCCGGGGTCCGGCTGTCCCTCGTCGTAGATCAGCCGGTCGCGGTGTACTCGGGCATGGTCCCCGGCTTCGTCGCGGGGGACTACCGCGCGGCCGACCTGGAGATCGACGCGGGCCCCCTCGCGAGGCGTGCCGGCGCACGCGTCATTCTCGCCGCAGCGCGCTCGATCGACGCCGCAGCGAAGCGCATCGAACTCGAGGGACGACCGCCCGTGAGCTACGACGTCGCGAGTCTGGACGTAGGGGCCACCGTGCGCGGGCTGGACCTGCCCGGCGTGCGCGAGCACGCGCTCGCTACCCGTCCGATCGCGACCTTCGTCCGCGAACTCGACGCGCGTGTCGCCGCGCTCTCGGAGCAGCCGCGCATCCACGTCGTGGGCGGTGGGGCCGCCGGCGTCGAACTCGCCCTCACGCTGCAGGCGCGCTTGCAGTCGCGCGGGCCGAAGCTCTCGTTGATCAGCGCCGGACCGCTGCTGGCGGGGACGTCACCGCGACTGCAGCGGCACGCGGCGGACCTGCTGCGCGAGCGGGGGATCGCCACGCGCGAGGGGCGGGTGGCGGCCGTTGGGCCGGGACGGATCGAGCTCACCGACGGCGAAGCGGTCGAGACCGACCTCATCGTCTGGGCGACGGGTGCGGCGCCGCTGTCGTTCCCCGACGGTCCCGGGCTTCCGAAGGATGAGGCGGGCTTCGTGCGCGTCACGCCCGAGCTCTCGGTCGAGGGCTTCCCGGAGCTCTTCGCCGCCGGCGACTGCGCTGCACTTCCCTTTGCGCCGTGGGTGCGGAAGGCGGGCGTCTATGCGGTGCGCGGAGGCCCCGTACTCGACGCGAACCTGCGCGCGCGGCTGCGCGGTGGTGCGCTGCAGCGCTATCGCCCCCAGCGCGACTTCCTCGCGTTGCTCAATACCGGAAATCGCGAAGCGCTCGGCGCCAAATGGGGCTTCACGGCGCAGGGGGCGCGCGTCTGGCGGCTCAAGGACTGGATCGATCGCCGCTTCATGGACCGTTTCCAGGTGCTCGACGCCCAGGGGCGGCCCCGTTCGTCGTTCCCGAGCGCCGAGTCCATGGGGATGGAAGAGATGGAATGCGGCGGTTGCGCGGCGAAGGTGGGAGCGACCCCTCTCGCCGCTGCTTTGGCGCGTCTGCCGAAGGCACCCGAGGACCCGAGCGTTCGCCTGGGACTCGCCGAGCCCGATGACGCGGCCGCCTTCGAGCTCCCGCACGGCGACGTCGTGCTCGCCACCATCGACGCGTTCCGGGCCTTCAGCGACGACCCGTTCACGGTGGGGCGCGTGGCGGCGGTGAATGCCGTGAGTGACGTGCTCGCGAAGGGCGGTCAGCCCCGACACGCATTGGCGTTGGTGAACGTGCCCGAGAGCGATCCTGTCCGCGCCGAGGAGTTGCTCTTCCAGGTGCTCTCGGGCGTGCGCGCTGCACTGGACGCCGAAGGAATCACGCTGCTCGGAGGACACACCACGCAGGGGGAGGACCTCTACGTCGGCCTGTCGGTGACGGGGGTGCCCGGGGATCGGCTGCTGCCGGCGTCGGGTCTGCAGCCCGGGGATCGGCTGGTGCTGACGAAGCCCCTCGGTAGTGGGGTGCTGCTCGCTGCCGACATGCGGGGCGAGCTTCCGGGGCCACTGCTGGTGGCGCTACTCGCGGGTCTGTCCCGTTCGAACGCGGCCGCGGCCCGCATTGCGCTCGACATGGGGGCGCGGGCTTGCACCGACATCAGCGGCTTCGGATTGCTCGGACATCTTCGCGAGCTGTGCGAGGCGAGTGACGTCGCGGCCCGGGTCGCTGCGGCGGAGGTGCCGGGCTGGGACGGCGCGCGCGACCTGCTCGCGCGGGGCGTGCGCAGCACCTACCACGCCGAGAACGAACGCGCGCGGGCCGGCCTCGTGCCGACCGCAGATCCCGCACCCGTGGATCTCGCGCTGCTCTTCGATCCGCAGACCTCGGGCGGGCTGCTCTTCGGCGTCGCCGAGCCCGCGCTCGAGGGCGCGCTCCGCGCGCTGCACGCAGCGGGTGACGTGCACGCCGCGTGCATCGGGACCGTGCGCGCCGCGCAGGCCGATGGCATCCGCGTCGAGATCGCCGGCTCGGATTCTTGACAAGGCCTCGCTACCTCCACTAACCAGACCAGATCCACGGGGAACTGAGGGGGCCACGAGATCGCGTGCCCAACGTCCGAATCGCCATCGTCGGGGTGGGCAACTGCGCCAGCTCGCTGGTTCAGGGAATCCGCTATTACCAGGACGCCGATCCGGCGACTGCAGTCGGTTTGATGCACTGGGAGATCGGGGGAATGCGGCCCCAGGATCTCGAAGTCGCGGCCGCCTTCGACGTCGACCTGCGCAAGGTCGGCAAGGATGTCGCCGAGGCGATCTTCGAGAAGCCCAACTGCACCCAGGTCTTCTGCGAGGGCGTCCCCAAGACCGGCGTGCGCGTCCGCATGGGGCGCGTGCTCGATGGGGTCGCCGATCACTTCGAGGACCACGCCGACGACCGTCGTTTCCTGGTGTCGGACCAGGCCGAGGCGAGCCGCAGCGAGGTGGTCGAGGCGCTGCGCGACGCCCGTGTGGACGTCCTGGTGAACTACCTCCCGGTCGGTTCCGAAGAGGCCGCGCGCTTCTACGCCGAGTGCGCGCTCGAGGCGCGCGTCGCGGTGGTCAACTGCATTCCCGTCTTTCTTGCCAGCGATCCCGAGTTCGCGAAGCGTTTCGAAGAGGCGGGCGTTCCGATCCTGGGTGACGACATCAAAGCCCAGCTCGGTGCGACCATCACCCACCGCATGCTCACCGACCTCTTCGCGAAGCGCGGGGTGAAGCTCGATCGGACCTATCAGCTGAACACGGGCGGCAACACCGACTTCCTCAACATGCTGAACCGCGACCGCCTGGCGTCGAAGAAGATCTCGAAGACCGAAGCCGTGCAGTCGGTGGCGTCGGAACGCATCGAGGCCGACGACATCCACGTCGGGCCGAGCGACTACGTCGCATGGCAGAACGACAACAAGGTGTGCTTCCTGCGCATGGAGGGGCGGCTGTTCGGCGACGTGCCGATGCACCTCGAGCTGCGACTCTCGGTCGAGGACTCGCCGAACTCGGCGGGCGTGTCGATCGACGCGATCCGCTGCGCGAAGCTCGCCGCCGACCGCGGCCAGGGCGGGGTCGTCGAGGGGCCCTCGGCCTTCTTCATGAAGCACCCGCCGCGTCAGTGGAACGACGACGAAGCGCACCGCCGCACCGAGGCCTTCGTGCGCGGCGAGGACGACTAGCGGCTCGCCGAGGCCCCGATGTCTGCGGCGGCGAGGAGCCCGGCTTCCTCGGGCGTCAGGTGCCCGGTCTCGTAGAGCCAGCGAATCGTCTCGCGGTAGGTCTCGCGGCCATCGCGAAACGCGATCTCCATGGCCTCGACGTTCGGTGAGGTGACCACCCCCGGCCACTGGGTGGCCAGCTGCATGGCTTCGCGGGAGAGCGGGAAGTCGAAGGGAACGACGCGCTTGACCACGTCGGCCGCGTTTCCGATCACGCGCAGCAGCGGGCCCGGGACGGTCATACGCCGCACCCGCCTACCGGTGAGTTCGTCCATCAGCGCGATCAGCTCGGGCCAGGGCAGGTAGAAGCCGCCCACGACGTAGCGTCCCGGCGCGCTCTCGGGCTCGACCAGGCGCGCGACGATCTCGGCGAGATCGCGCACGTCCGAGATCTCCATGCCGCCCGTCGTGTCGACCATCGCGTCGCGGATGAAGGTGCGCACCGTGTGGTTGCTCTCGCTGAGGCCGGGATCGTCGGGCCCGAGGATCCCGACCGGATACAGCGTGCGGATCGGTGCGCCTGCCTGCTGGAGCTGACGGACGAACGCCTCGCCTTCGGCCTTGGAGCGCGAGTAGGCGTTGTCGGGCCGCGCCAGCGGGGAGTTCTGGGAGACGGGCGGTCCGCCCGGCGTGACGAGCGCGCCGATGCTCGAGATGTGCACGATCGCGCCCAGTCCGCGCTCGTGGGCGCCTCCGATCACCAACTCGACGGCCCGTACGTTCGTGGCCTCGACTTCGTCCGCTCGCCGGGCTTCGATCGCCACGACGGCGGCGGCGTGGATGACCGCATCGACCCCGTCCAGGGCCTTCGCCACCACGTCCGGGTCGGTGACGTCGCCCACGACGATTTCACGGGGGCGCTCGCCGCGGGCGTTCAGCACCCGCTCGACCTTGCCCTGGCTCCGCGCCAGCACCCGCGTGGTGTGCCCCCGGGCATGCAGCGCGGCCACGCTGAAGCAGCCCAGGAAGCCTGTCGCTCCCGTGACCAGGACGTGCATCGGCGCGCAGTCTAGCGGCTGGCTCCGCACGGGCCGCTGGCCCGCGACGCTGCCGCCAAACGCGTCTACAGCCTATCGTTGGCGTGGCCGAAGCAGTCCCCGATAGACTCGGGCGCCGCTCCGAGCCGAGGAGACCATGGCCGATTCTTCAGCGCCGAACCCGCCCAACGATTTCATCCGCAGCATCATCGCCGCGGATCTCGCGGCGGGAAAGAACGGGGGCCGCGTCGTGACGCGCTTCCCCCCCGAGCCGAACGGCTATCTCCACATCGGTCACGCGAAGTCGATCTGTCTGAACTTCGGCGTCGCGGGCGAGAACGAGGGGGTCTGCCACCTCCGCTTCGACGATACGAACCCGACGGCCGAGGAAGTCGAGTACGTCGATTCGATCCGCGACGACGTTCGCTGGCTCGGGTTCGACTGGGGCGATCACCAGTACTACGCCTCCAACTACTTCGAGCCGCTGCATGCCTTCGCCGTCCAGCTGATCGAGAAGGGGAAGGCCTACGTCTGCGATCTCTCGAGCGAAGAGATCGCGGCGCGTCGCGGCTCGCTCACCGAGCCCGGCGAGAACAGTCCCTACCGCGATCGCTCCGTGGAGGAGAACCTCGACCTCTTCGCCCGCATGAAGGCTGGCGAGTTCGACAACGGCGAGCGCACGCTGCGCGCGAAGATCGACATGGGGTCGCCGAACCTGACGCTGCGCGATCCGATCCTCTACCGCGTGCACAAGCATCCGCACCACCGCACCGGGGACGCGTGGTGCATCTACCCGATGTACGACTTCGCGCACTGTCTTTCGGATTCGATCGAGGGCATCACCCACTCGCTCTGCACCCTCGAGTTCGTCGACCACCGCGCGCTCTACGACTGGATCCTCGACGAGCTGGACGTCGAGTGTCACCCGCAGCAGATCGAGTTCGCGCGCCTGAATCTCTCGCACACCGTGATGAGCAAGCGCGTACTGCGCAGCCTCGTCGAGCAGGGGCACGTGCGCGGCTGGGACGATCCGCGCATGCCGACGATCTCGGGGATCCGCCGGCGCGGCTACCCGCCGACGGCGATGCGGCGCTTTTGCACCGAGGTGGGCATCGCGAAGCGCGACAACACCATCCAGCTGGCGCGCCTGGAGGCGTCGGTCCGCGAAGAGCTGAATCGCACGGCGCCGCGCCGCATGGCGGTGTTGCGCCCGCTGAAGCTGGTGATCGAGAACTACCCCGAGGGCCAGAGCGAGACGCTCACGGCGATCAACAACCCCGAGGACCCGTCCGCGGGCACCCGAGAGGTTCCCTTCTCACGCGAGATCTACATCGAGCGCGAGGACTTCCTCGAGGATCCGCCGAAGAAGTTCTTCCGACTCGCGCCCGGTCGCGAGGTGCGCTTGCGCTACGCCTACTTCGTCACCTGTACCGAGGTCGTGAAGGACGCGGAGGGCGAGATCGTCGAGCTTCGCTGCACGTACGATCCCGAGACCCGCGGCGGCGATGCGCCGGACGGACGCAAGGTGAAGGGGACGCTCCACTGGGTGTCGGCGGAGCATGCGATTCCGGCCGAGGTGCGCCTCTACGAGACGCTCTTCAGCGTCGAGAACCCGATGGACGTGCCCGAGGGCGAGGACTTCACGGTCCACCTGAACCCGAACTCGCTTGAGGTCCTCGAGGAGGCGCGACTCGAGCCGGCGCTTGCCGCTCCCGAAGTCGGGCGCCGCGTGCAGTTCGAACGCCACGGCTACTTCTGCGCCGATCCCGATTCCACCGGTGACACGGCGGTCTGGAACCGCGCGGTCACGCTCCGCGACACCTGGGCCAAGGTGAAGGGCAAAGGGAAGTAGGGATCAGACCCCGGGCATCGGGGACTGGGTCGTCTGGCGGCAATCGGCCTCGACCCGCAGCTGGGTCTGGCCCGTCGCGGGGGCAGCGTCGTCGGCCTGGACGTGTACGGCACCGCTCCAACGGAGCTTCCCACCCGCGAAGGGAGCGTCGAATTCTTCGACGCTGCGCCAGCGTCGCTCTCCGTCGGTGAACTGGATCGGTCCGCGCTGGTAGTGGCTGCCCTTGCTGGTGACGTGGAGGGTCGGTTCGCGGCGGTCCGGACCCTGTCGCGCGCTCAGCGTCCAGACGTCGCGAACGCTCGGCCCGGCGAACGTCTCGCAGCGGGTGATCGTGAGCTCGAAGCGCTCGCCGTCGACCTCGACGACCGCGGTGCCCTTTGGACCGTGTTCCGCGAGGAACGCGGAGCGGGCGCGGTCGGCTTCGGCCTGGCGGTTCTGATTCTCCTGGCGCGCCGCGCCCCCCAGCATCTGCTCGAGCTGTTGCGCTTGCTTCGGATCCATCCCCTGCGCCTTCAGCATCTCCATCGCGCGCTTCAGCTCTTCCGCCTGCTCGGCAGAGAGACCGTCGCTGCCCGACTGGGCCGCGCTCGGGAGCGGGGCAAGAATCAGAAACACGCTGAGCAGAGCAATCGCCACAGGGGTACGCATCGAGGTCTCCTTCGGTGGGCCCGTCCGTGAGCCCGGACGTCAGGAAACCCCATCGCAGGTCGAACCCCTGTGTTGCAGTTCACAGCGGTTTCTGCAGCGGCGCGCAACCGCGCGGGGAGGATCAGCCGATCGAGTTCGCGTAGTGGTCGAGGATCGGCAGGATCTTGTCGCGGGGCGCGGGCGGTAGGCCGAGCACCACCCGGTTCGCGCCCGCATCCTGGTAGCGGCTCCAGTCGTCGACCGCCGCGCCGTAGATCGAGACCTCGCCCGGCCCGCGGCCGGCTTCCTCGGCGAGCTTCCGGTACTCGGGGATCTGGGTGACGAGTTCGTCGTCGCGACCGCCGATCGGGATCCAGCCATTGCCATAGCGGGCGGCGCGCTTCGCGCCGCCGGGGAAGGCGCCACCGACGTGGATCGGCGGGTGCGGCTTCTGCACCGGCTTCGGCCACATGAAGATCGGATCGAAGTCGACGCGCTTCCCGTGATACTCGGCCTCTTCCCCGGTCCAGATCGCCTGCATGGCTTCGATGCGCTCGCGCATCAGGCCGAAGCGCCCCTCGAAGGGCGTGCCGTGGTTGTTCATCTCTTCTTCGTTCCAGCCGGCGCCGATGCCGAACAGGAAGCGTCCCTGGGAGATGACGTCGAGCGAGGCCACCTCTTTCGCGGTGTGGATCGGGTCGCGCTGGATGACCAGGCAGATGCCCGTGGCGAGCTTGATGCGTTGGGTCACGGCCGCTGCGGCAGAGAGCGCCACGAAGGGGTCGAGCGAGTCGTAGTACATCTTCGGCAGCTCGGCGCCGCCGGGCCACGGCGACTTCCGCGACGTCGGAATGTGGGAGTGCTCGGCCACCCACAGCGACTCGAGCCCGCGGTTCTCGGCCTCGAGGGCGAGCTCCGGGAGCGGGATGGCGTAGTCGGTCGGGAAGATCATGATGCCGGTGTGCATCGGGGCCTCCGTGGCGGTTTGGCGGCGCGCGGTTCGGCGCTCATCCTAGACCGCGGTGGCAGGCTTTGGGTAGCCGCGACTACCGTCGCCAGCGAGGAGGCCACGAAGAATCGACATGGCGGCGCGAGACCCGGTGATCGTGGGCGTTGGACTCTCCGACTATCCGAAGGCGCCCGACCTCTCCGCCGTGGGCCATCACGCCCAGGCGCTACAGCGCGCGCTCGCCGACTGTGGCCTGGAGAAGTCGGCGATCGACGGCTTCCTCTCGACGGGTGGCATGGCGCCCGGGGACGATCCCGTCACCCTCGCCGAGACGCTCGGCATCGAGCACCGCTTCATCGACGGGACGATGGTCGGCGGATCCTCCTTCGAGTTCCACGTGCAGCACGCGGTCGCTGCGCTGCGCGCCGGGCTGTGTGAGACCGCCGCCATCACCTACGGGTCCGACTACCTCTCGCGCATGGGGCGCGCCCTGGGTACGGGCGGTGGGCGCGGCGGTCGTCGCGTCGGCGGACCGATGCAGTTCGACGCTCCTTATGGCAACTCGCTGGTGGGCGCCTACGCGATGGTGGCCCAGCGCCATATGTACGAGTTCGGCACCACCTCGGAGCAGCTGGCGGAGATCGCCGTCGGCGTCCGCGAGTACGCGGGCCTCAATCCGAACGCGCTCTACCGCGATCCGATCGGCGTCGAGGATGTGCTCGGTTCGCGCATGATCGCCGACCCGCTTCACAAGCTCGACTGCTGCGTGGTGTCGGACGGGGGCGGTGCGTTGATCCTGACCACCGAAGAACGCGCCCGTGATCTGCGCCAACCCGCCGTGTCGGTGCTCGGCGCCGCTGGCGGGATGACCCACTGGAACATCCACCAGATGGGCGACTTCACCCGCTCCGCCGCCGCGCGCTGCGCGCCCGAAGCCTTCGACCAGGCGGGGCTCACGCCGGCGGACGTCGACGTGCTCCAGTTCTACGACAGCTTCACCATCACGGTCCTGATGCTGCTCGAGGACGCGGGATTCTGCGCGAAGGGGGAGGGTGGCCCCTACGTCGCCGAGGGGTTCCTGCGGCGTGGCGGTCGCCATCCCTTGAACACCGACGGTGGCGGGCTCTCGAGCTGTCACCCGGGCATGCGCGGGGTCTTCTTGCTGATCGAGTCGGTGCGACAGCTGCGCGGACAGGCGGGCGAGGCCCAGGTGCCCGACTGCGACGTCGCGCTCGCGATCGGGTCGGGTGGCTGGCTGTCGGCGATCGGGGCGGTGCTGCTCGGACGCGGAGGGAACGCTTGATGGAAGTCGTGAAGGGCGTCGACTGGCAGAAGCCTCTGCCCGAGCCCGATCCGCTCTACAGCGTCTTCTGGGAGGCGGCCGGCGAGGGACGGCTGCTCTACCAGCTGTGTCCGAACTGCGGTCATCGCCAGTTCTACCCCCGTCCCCTGTGTCTCGCCTGCGGCGCCGACCCGGAGTGGGCCGAGGCGTCGGGCGTCGGCGAGGTCTACACCTACACCGTGGTACGACAGTTCGGCGCGCCGCCCTTCAAGGACGAGCTGCCCTACGTCGTTGCGATGATCGCGCTCCCGGAAGGGGTGCAGATGCTCGGGAGCATCACCGATTGCGATGTCGACGCCGTGCGGATCGGCCTGCCGGTCGAGGCTTACGCGATCGCCGCCGGTGACGGGATCGGCATTCCGTTTTGGCGCCTGCGCTAGGCCGACGCCTCAGCGCGCGGGCGCGCCCTGGGCGTTCAAGAGACCGAGCAGCTCCGAGAGGAACTCGGTCTGGCGCAGCACTCCTTCCCCCGAGAAGGGGTCGATGCCGAGCAACTCGCGGTGGAGCGGCGCCATCGTCGCGTAGCCCAGGATCAGCGAGTGGAAGCCGGTCACCACCCAGGGCAGGAGTGCCGGGTTCTTCTGAACGATCGCGTTCTTCTCGTGGGAGAGGAGCCGCGCCCGTTCGAAGAAGGGTCGGTACCAGCGGGCCAGCAAGAGCTCGAGCTGTTCGCCGCCGGCGAGCGTCGCGTACTGCAGGATCCGCGCGAGGTGCGGGTTGCGCGCGTGGAAGGCGACCTCGCGGGCAAGGCTGGCTTCGAGGTCGGGCTGCTCGACCGCGTCGTCGAGCAGCGCGAGGAACGGATCGAGGAGTCGCTCGAGCACGGCCTCGTAGAGCGCCCACTTGCTCGCGAAGTGGTTGTAGATGCCCTGAGGTCGGATCCCGACCCGATCCGCGATCTCGCCCAGGGAAGCGGCGTCGTAGCCCCGCTCGGCGAAGGCAGCTTCGGCCGCGTCGAGGATCCGCTCGGAGGTTCGCTTTCGCACCCGGTCAGGCTACCCGGACGGCCCGGAAGTTACCAGTTGACAACCATTCACAAAATCTCCTATTCAACTGGTTCCTCTAATTTTTTCGGCACCTCCAACCGCGGGAGCCCGCGCATGCCCGAAGCCGCTTCGAACCCGCTCCGCAGCGGTCCCGCCACGGCCCTGCCGGCCGCCGCCGTGCCGTCCTGGGATGCCACGGACGATGTCCTGATCGTGGGGCTCGGTGCCGCTGGCGCGTGCGCCGCCATCGAGGCGGGTCGGGCGGGCGCCCGGGTGCGGGTGCTCGAGCGCGCGGGCGGGGGCGGAGGCACCACCGCCGCCTCGGACGGGATGATGTACTTCGGCGGGGGAACCTCCCTGCAGCGCGCCTGCGGCTTCGAGGACAGCGTCGACGCGATGGTCGACTACCTGATGGCCTCGTGCGGTCCCGAGCCCGACGAAGCGCGCATCCGCGCCTACTGCGAGGCGAGCGTGGAGCACGTCGATTGGCTGGTGGAGCTCGGCGTCCCCTTCAAGGCCGAGTTCTACCCCCTGCGCATGCTGTCGCCCGGCGAGGAAGGCCTGACCTACTCGGGCAACGAGCTCGTCCATCCGTTTCGCGACCTGGCGAAACCCGCGCCGCGCGCCCACATGCCGCAGAAGGAAGGACAGGCCGGTGCCTTCCTGATGCAGACGCTGATGGCGGCCGCCGAGTCTTCTGGTGCGACGATCGAGGCGAACACTCTGTGCGAACGTCTCATCGTCGACGAAGCCGGCCGGGTCGTCGGCGTGCACGCCATCGTCGCGGGTGAGCCCCGCCACTACCGCGCCGAACGCGGCGTGGTGCTGTGCGCGGGCGGCTTCATCAACAACAAGGACATGATCCGCCAGTACGCACCGGCGCTGCGCAAGGCACGGTTCCGCGCCAGCACCGAGGGCGACGACGGGCGCGGCATCCGCATGGGTATGGGCGCTGGCGGCGCCGCCATCCGCATGCACATGGGTTCGGTAACGCTGCCCTTCTACCCGCCAAAGCAGCTCATGCAGGGCATCTTCGTCAACAAGTACGGGCAGCGCTTCATGCCCGAGGACGTCTATCAGGGGCGAGCCGGCGAGGTTGCCCTGCTTCAGCAGGGCGGCGAGGTCTGGCTGATCCTCGACGACGAGAGCTTCGAGCGCCCCGTTTTCGCCGGCGGTGAGATCCACGCCGCCGAGACCGTGGAAGAACTCGAGACGGAACTCGGCTTCGCCGCCGGGACTCTCCAGTCCACCGTCGCGCTCTACAACGAGAACGCGGCGCGGGGCGAGGATCCCGTCTTCCACAAGTCAACCGAGTACGTGAAGCCGCTGGCAACGCCGCCCTTCGGCGCGATCGATCTCTCCTGGGACAAGGCGATCTACGCCGCCTTCACCCTCGGTGGGCTCTCCACCGACACGGAGGCGCGCGTGCTCGACGCCGACGGCGCGCCGATCGCCGGACTGTGGGCCGCCGGTCGGACCGCCGCTTCGATCTCTTCGCCCGGGTACAGCAGCGGGACGTCGATCGGAGAAGCGCAGATCTTCGGTCGCATCGCAGGGCGCGGCGCCGCAGCCGCATGAACGGGCGGGGCCGCCCGTCCCGCCTCACAGGAGTCGACATCGATGGTCCAGTACCACCCCTTCATGGACGAGGTCCGCTTCGGCGACCCCTATCCGGTCTACGAGCGCATCCGCGCCGAAGAGCCCATCTACTATGTCGAGGAGTACGACTGTTGGTTCTTGTCGCGTTTCGAGGACATCTGGCGCGCCGGTCCCGACTTCAAGCACTTCACGGCCACTGAAGGGACCACACCGCTGCATCTGTTGACGAAGGACACGCCACTGAACTTGTCCTTCGCGAGCATGGACCCGCCCCAGCACTCGAAGTACCGCGCCCAGGTCGCGTCGCTCTTCAAGCCGGGAGCGGTGAAGCGCGTGGAGTCGGACTTGCGCCCGATCGTCACCGAGCTCGTCGACGCGATCGTCGAGCGTGGCCGCTGCGATTTCGTGCAGGACCTGGCTGCCCAGGTATCGGTGCGGGGCGCGCTCTCGACGATCGGTCTGCCGCTCGAGCTCGCCGACCAGGCGCTCGGTTGGGTGAACGGGATCTTCTTCCGCCGCGACGATCACTGGGGCTCCACCGAGAAGAGTGACGAGGCCGGCAAGGAGATGTTCTTCACGATCCTCGACCACGTGAAGGCGCTGCGGAAGAACCCGGGCCAGGCGAAGGGCGTCCTGGAGCTCGTGATGAACACCGACGTCGATGGCGACAAGATGGACGACTTCCGTCTCGCTTCGCTGGCGAGCGTGATTCTCATCGGGGGCACCGACACGCTGCCGAAGGCGCTCGCGGCGACGCTCTACCGGCTCTGGCAGCACCCCGACCAGCGCGCGCAGCTGGCCGGCGACCTCAGCCTCGCCCAGGACGCCTTCCTCGAGGGTCTGCGTCTCGATACGCCGACCCAGCATCTGGGCCGCACCGTCACCGCCGAGGTCGAGTTCGGTGGGCACGTCTTCAAGCCCGGCCAGAAGTGCATGTTCATGTGGGCGTCCGCCAACCGCGACGAAGCCGAATTCGAGGCGCCGACCGAGTACCGCATGCTGCGCCGCCCGCCGCGGATGCTCGCCTTCGGCCACGGCGTCCACATGTGCCTCGGCAAGCACGTCGCGCTGATGGAGGCGCGGATCACCCTCGAAGAAGTCATGCGACGTCTCCCCGAGTACGAGATCGACGAGGCGGGGGCCGTGCGCAACCGCACCGAGTTCGTGCAGGGGTGGCTGGAGCTGCCGGCGACCTTCTAGGGGTTTCGCGTCAGGGTCCGCTCGACACCGACGGCGGAGCCGGGGACGTGAAGCCCCCCACGTAGGTTCCCTGGTGGCCGCGCGCGAGCCAGACCGATCCGCCTTCCGTCACGGCGAGGGCCGCCACGTCGCGCAGGGCGAGCTCACGGAACGAAGTCACCTGGCGCCAGGCGCCGGCGAACCGCGTCACCAGTCCGCGTCGGTCGCTGATCGCGAAGGCGCCGGTGGCGAGGGGCGCCAGCGCCGTGACGCGTTCGCCCCGCAGCGACCAGTGCACCTCACCGCTGGCGTCGACCTCGGCAAGGCCGTCGTCGGTTCCGATCCAGGCACTCGCTTCCGGACCCAGCGCGAGACACAGCACGTCCGGCGTGGTTCCCGTGGAGCGCCAGATCGCCCGCCAACCGGCCGCGTCGTAGCGCCACACCCGACCTCCGCTCGCAGCGAGGACGCCGGCCTCGGGGTCGGCGGCGAAGGCATCGACGGCAGCGAGGGTCGGGAGCGGCACGCGCATCCAGATGCCTTCGGGGCCGACGCGCCAGAGCGAATCGCTCACCACCCAACGGTCGTCACCGAAGCTCGCGATCGCGCGGATCGGTCCCTTCGGACCCCGGCCCACCGAGCTTCGCGGCAGCCAGGCGGAGTCCTGCCGTTCGAAGACCGCGCCCTGCTCGGTGCCGAGCCAGAGCGCTCCTCGCGGGTCGACATGGATGGCGGTGAAGCGACCTGCGCGCGCGCGTCCGTCGGAATCGGGGAGGGCGATCCTGCGGCTCTCCCCGCCGTCGGGATCGAGTCGTTCGACGCCGCGTCGCGACACAGTGACCACGCCGCCGCCGGGCTGCTTCGTCAGCAACGCCGCGGGGCTCGGGCTCACCCGCTCGAAGATCCGGCGCAGCGGCTGCTCCGGCAGGTCGAGGTCAGGGGACGCCGGGGCGTCGAGTTTCCCGACCGAGGCCATGCCGAGCAGCAGACACCCCATTCCCCATGCGATTCCAGTCGCCGATCCGGGCCACGCCATGGGCACCTCCAGCGCGGGGGGTCGGTACCCGTATCGGCAGCTCGGCGGGCGGCATTGAGGGCTGCTAACCATCCGATCTGGAGGGGGTTTTTCGCTGTTCCCGCGGCGGCGGCCGGGGCGGGCTAGCCGCAGGGCGGTCCGACGTAGCGGGCGCGCGGCCGGATCAGCCGCGCGTCGGCCCCCTGCTCGAGCAGGTGCGCGATCCAGCCGGCGCTGCGCGCGATCCCGACGAGCGCGAGGGCGGCACCACTCGGGAGCCCCAGTCCGCGCCGAAGCGCGACGGTGGCGAAGTCGATGTTCGGCGCGCGCCCGATCAGGCGTTGGCTCTCGGCGCCGATCGCCGCCGCGAGATCGGCTTCCGCGTTGGATCCGCCGGCCGCGGCCAGCTGCGCGGACAGCGCGACCGCACGCGGGTCCCCGTCGGCGTAGAGCGGATGCCCGAAGCCGGGCAGGCGCTCGCCGCGTCGCAAGCGCGCGGCGAGGACCTCGGCCGCCCGCTCGGGTCGCCCGACCTCCTCGAAGAGGGCTTCGACGCGTTCGGTCATGCCCCCGTGCAGCACACCGCGTAGCGCGGACAAGCCGGCCACCACGGCCGCGTAGGCGCTGGCTCCCGCCGACGTCACGCAACGCACCGTGAAGGTGCTCACATTGAGTTCGTGGTCGGCCCAGAGGATCAACGCGGCTTCGATCACTTCCCGCGCCGCGCGTCGACGGGGTGCCCAGGCGAGCTGGAGCCGTTTGGCGATCCCCGTTTCGGGGCTGGCCGTCTGGCGGCCCGTCGCCACACCCGTCACGAGCTCGAGAATGTGGGCCCCGTGTCGACGCAACAGAGACACGTCGCGCGTGTAGCCGGTCGCGTCTTCGGCCGCCGCTGCCAGCAGCACGCTCGCGAACGCCTCGAGCGGGGGAAGATGGTCGAGCGCCTGGCGTCGCTTCCAGGCCGAGGGCCAGCTGCGCCCGCTCTCGGGCAGGCCGGCGTCGAGCGGAAGGCCCCAGAGCCAGCCGGCGACCTGTTCGAAGCGGTGGGAACGCGCGAGGGCCGTCGCATCGCGGCCGCGGTAGAAGAGGCGTCCCGCGTCGATGCGGGTGATCGCGCTCTCGAGAACGGGAGCGCCGAAGTGCAGGGTTTCCTGGGCCGCCTTGGCCGGATCGCGGCGCGCCTCGCGACGCTGCTGCAGTCGTTCGATGTCCGAGGCGTCGTAGCGCCGGGCACGCGTCCCGGGCTGGGCCTCGGAGCGGATCAAGCCCCGGCTGACGTAGGCGTAGAGAGTGTCCCGGCGGACACCGAGGCGCCGGGCCGCCTCGGCCGCGTCGAGCCAGGCGCCGCCCGCGGGCGAGAGGTTCTGCTCCATTACTTGATTTAATCATCAAGATTGACAATATTCAAGCATCGATCTAGCTCTCTCGGTGCGCGCCAACGCCCGGGAGGACTTCATGCAACAACCGCCCCAGCAGTTCCCGCTCTCGCGCGGGCTCGAAAACGTCGCCATCGCCGAGACCCGCCTCTCACGGGTGGACGGCGATGCCGGCGAGCTCGTCATCGGGGGGTACGCGCTCGAAGAGCTGGCGTCCCGGGCCGAGTTCGAGGAGACGCTCTTCCTGCTCTGGAACGACCGGTTGCCCACGCTGGCCGAGCTGGCGGGTTTGCACGGGGAGCTCGCCTCCCGGCGCGCCTTGCCCGCGCCGACGCTGGCGCTGCTCGAGGCGGCGGCCGCGGCCGATGTCGCGCCGATGGATGCGCTGCGGATGGCGATCGGCAGTCTGGGGGTGGGCGAGCCCGCATTGCACGCCACCGAGCTCCAGGCCGAGCCGAACCCGGCGAACCAACAGCGCGCGCTGCGGCTCGTGGCCGCGGTTCCCACCGCCGTCGCCGCCTTTGCCCGGCTGCAGCGGGGCGTTGCACCGGTGGCTCCGGATCCGTCGCTCGGACACGCTGCGAACTACCTGTGGATGTTGAACGGTGAGCCGCCGAAGCCCGAAGTGGTTCGCGCCCTCGGTACGTACCTGAACACGGCCGTCGACCACGGAATGAACGCATCGACGTTCACCGCGCGGGTCGTCACGAGCACGCGCTCCGACATCGGCTCCGCGATCGTGGCGGCACTCGGAGCCCTGAAGGGTCCGCTCCACGGCGGGGCTCCGGGCCCCGCTCTCGACATGGTGATCCACCTGCAAGAGGAGGCGGAGCGCAGCGGGGAGTCCCTCGATTCGCTGGCCGAGCGATGGGTGCACGACGCGCTCGACGCGGGACGCCGCATCATGGGATTCGGCCATCGCGTCTACCGAGTGCGGGACCCGCGCGCCGATGTGCTCGGGGCGGCGGTGGATCGCCTGTTCCCCGACCCGGCGGCCGCCTCCCTGCCTCGGGCGGCCCGCGAAGTAGAGGCCGTAGTCCTGCGCGTGCTGGCCGAGCGCAAGCCCGACCGTCCGCTCCAGACGAACGTCGAGTTCTACACGGCGCTGCTCCTGGCGGGCATCGGACTGCCGACGCCGCTCTTCACGCCGACCTTCGCGGTGGCGCGGGTGGTGGGCTGGACGGCCCACGTGCTCGAACAGATCGAGGAAGATCGACTGATTCGTCCGCGGGTCCACTACGCGGGCGAACTCGGCCGGCGCTGGCTTTCGCCCGACGAGCGGGCCGCGTAGGCCGTTCGCAGGAAGCGTCGCCCGTTCGAGAGACCTCTCGGGCAAGGCCCGAGCGTCGTCTGGACCGCGCCCATGGTCGGAATCCGACGCCGTAGGGTCCCCCTCGGCCCGGATCGGCCTCCACCGACGGGGGTCGGCCTCGGCTTCCCCCGGACCCTCCGGGCGAGTAGCATCCCGCCGCCGCGCGAGCCCTGCCTCGGGGTCCGGTGACTCGGGTCACAGCGCCCGTCAGCGGGATCACCGAGACCCGCGTGGGGGCTGACCAGCGGCGGAGTACGGGGGAGACGTGGGTTTCGGCGAGTACACCCATGCGAGTGGGCGAGGCGGCTGCGGGCGAAGGGTCCGGGCGCGTCGGCCGGTGGCGTGGGCCACAGCGATCGCAGCCCTCGGCTTTCTCGGTGCCGATTCCTGCGCAGCCGAGCCTCGGGCCGGTGATCCACGGGTGCGAGGTTGGGTCGAGTGGGTGCGCGTCGAGCCAGGCTCCACGCGCGTGAAGGCGAAGCTCGACACGGGCGCGACCACGAGTTCGATCGACGCCCGCAACCAGGAGGTCTTCAAGCGCGACGGCAAGCGCTGGGTCCGGTTCACGATCGAGGACCGCGACGGTCGCGAGGTCGAACTCGAGCGCCGCGTGGAACGCTTCGTGAAGATCCGGCGACCCGACGACAAGTTCGACCGGCGCCCCGTCGTCAAGATGTCCCTCTGCCTGGGCCGCGAGCTGCGCAGCGTCGAGGTCTCTCTCGCCGACCGCGAGGGATTCGTCTACCCGGTGCTGCTCGGCCGCAACTTCCTGGCGGGCGTCGCCGTGGTCGACTCGGGGCAGACCCTCACCTCCGAGCCGGATTGTCCCGGCGCCGCCGAGACCGCGGCGCGGTAGCAGGTTCTCGTGCGGAACCACCAACTCCTCGTTCTCAGCGCGATCATCGCGCTCGCCGGTCTCGGCCTCTTCTACTACAAGGCCGCGATCCTCGGCTTGCCGCTCGAACCGCGAGAACGTACGTCGGTGTGGACCGTCGAAGCGCGGGTGCAGTTCCAATCGCGCGACAAGGCCGCGCGGGTGGCACTGCGCATCCCCGAGTCCCCGCCCAACTTCGAGGTGATCGACGAGAGCTTCGTGAGCTCGGGCTTCGGCTTGACCAGCGAAGGCGTCGACGGCAAGCGCGCCGCACTCTGGGCGAAGCGGCGCGCCTCGGGAAAACAAACGCTCTACTACCGCGCCGTCGTCCACCCCGGCAGCGTGTCCGCGCCGCCGCCGCCGCCGAACTTCCCCCAGCCTCCCGAGGAACCCGACGAGGCCTTCGCCGCCGCCGCCGAGGCGCTGCGCGAAGAGGTGCGCCGGCAGTCGGCCGACATCCCCACCTTCGCCTCCATGCTGCTGGCGCGACTCGCCGATCCGACCCCGGACGAGTTCGCGCGCCCAGTGCTCGAGCGCGACATGGAGCGCGTCCCGCTGGCGATCCACCTGTTGGCGGGCGCCCGCATTCCGGCGCGCGAGATCCGCGGCTTGCAGCTGCGCGATCGCGCCCGCGAGATCCCGCTGGACTCCTGGCTGGCCGTCCACGACGAGACCGACTGGGTGTTCTTCGATCCGACGACCGGCGTGATCGGGCTGCCCAGCGATTTCCTGGTCTGGTCGTGGGGCGACGGTCCCCTGCTCGACGTGGAAGGCGGACGCCGCGCGCGCGTCGATTTCTCGGTGCTGCGCAACCGCCACGGATCGGTCGAGGTGGCACGCGCGCGCGCCGCCGTGCTCGGGAGCCCGCTCCCGTGGCTGTCGTTCCTGGAGCTCCCGATCGCCACCCAGGCCGTGTACCAGGTCCTCGTCCTGCTGCCGATCGGCAGTCTGCTCGTGGTGCTGCTGCGCAACGTCGTGGGGCTCGCGACCTTCGGCACGTTCATGCCGATCCTGATCGCTCTCGCGTTTCGCGAGACCCAGCTGTTGTGGGGGGTCGTGCTGTTCAGCGCAACGGTGGCGCTCGGTCTGCTCGCGCGACGCTTCCTCGAGCGGCTGAAGCTCCTGCTCGTCCCGCGGATGGCGGCGGTCCTCACGATCGTCGTGCTGATCCTCGGCCTCACCAGTCTGCTCGGCTACGGGGCTGGGATGGAGCGCGCGCTGTCGACCGCGCTCTTCCCGATCGTGATCCTGACGATGGTGATCGAGCGCATGAGCGTCGTCTGGGAAGAGGTCGGGGCGCGCGCCGCCCTCCAACAGGCGGTCGGCAGCCTGGTCGTCGCGGTGATCGCGTACGCCGTCTTCTCGAACCGGCTCGTGCAGCACCTGAGCTTCGTCTTCCCCGAGCTCCTGCTCGTGGCGCTGGCTCTGATGCTCCTCCTGGGCCGCTACAGCGGGTATCGCCTCTCCGAGCTCTACCGCTTCCGCGCGCTCGGCACGACGGCCGAGGAGTCGGCGTGATCTTCCAGGGCCTTCAGGAGAGAGGCGTACTCGGCATCAATGCCCGAAACGCCGACCTGATCAGTCGCTGGAACGAGCGGCGCTACTTCCCGCTCGTCGACGACAAGCTGCGCACGAAGCGGCTGGCGGAGAAGGCGGGCATCGCGGTGCCTCCCCTCTACGGCGTGGTGCGCGCCTACCACGAGCTCAAGCATCTACGCGAGCGTCTCGCCGACTACGACGAGTTCGTCATCAAGCCCGCCCACGGCAGCGGCGGCAACGGGATCCTCGTGATCAGCGATCGCTACGGCGATCGCCTGGTCAAGGCCAGCGGCGAGGTGATCAGCGCCGAGGACGTGGAGTACCACGTTTCGAATGCGCTCTCGGGGATGTACAGCCTCGGCGGGCAGCCGGACGCGGCGATGATCGAGTACCGCGTGGCCTTCGATCCGCTCTTCGAAGACGTCGCCTTCCGCGGCGTGCCCGACATCCGCACGCTCGTCTACCGCGGCGTTCCGGTGATGGCGATGGTCCGCATGCCCACCCGCGCCTCGGATGGGCGGGCGAACCTGCACCAGGGCGCCGTCGGAGCGGGGATCGACCTCGCGACCGGCACGACCCGCCGGGCCGTGTGTCGCGAGCGGATGATCGAGGCGCATCCGGATACGGGGAAGACCCTGGCAGGTCTGCGCATCCCGGGTTGGGGACAGCTTCTCGACCTGGCTGCGCGCTGTCACGATCTCACCTCGCTCGGCTACCTCGGCGTGGACGTCGTGCTCGATGCGAAGTACGGGCCGATGATGCTCGAGCTGAACGCGCGGCCGGGGATCAGCATCCAGACCGCGAACGACGAGGGGCTGCGTCCCCGCCTCGAGCGCGTGGATGCCTGGCTGGCCGAGCGCAGCGACCCGCCGGTGACCGACCGGGTCGCCTTCGCGCGCGACCACTTCGGAAGCTTCTAGGCGACCGTTGTATGCTGCCCGGCCCAGCGCCGTCCGGCACGCCGCCGGCTGGGTGCCCGCGCGCCAAAGCGCCCCCATCCAAGGAGATCTCGCATGAAACTCTATGACGCTCTCGGTCCGAATCCGCGCCTCGTTCGCATGTTCGTGGCGGAGAAGGGTCTCTCGATCGATTCGGAAGCCGTCGACCTGATGGGCGGCGAGAACCGCGCGGAGGGCTACCGCGAGAAGAACCCCTACGGCCAGCTGCCGGCCCTGGCTCTCGATGACGGCGGGGTGATCGCCGAGACCACGGTGATCTGCGAGTACCTGGAAGAGAAGCACCCGGCACCGCCGCTGATCGGCAGCACGGCCGAGGAGCGCGCCGAGACGCGGATGTGGACGCGGCGCCTCACGCTGGGCATCACCGAGCCGATGTCCAACGGGTTTCGCTACGGCGAAGGACTCTCGATGTTCCAGGACCGGATGCGCACGCTTCCCGATGCCGCCCCCGGCCTGAAAGCCATCGCCCAGGACGGGTTGGCGCTGCTGGACGGTCTGCTGCCCGGTCGCAGCTGGATCTGCGGTGACCGATTCAGCCTGGCGGACATTCAGCTCTATACGTTGATGGACTTCTTTGCCGGAGTGGGACAGCCCCGCGACACCGAACTCAAGAACGTCGATGCGTGGTTCGAGCGCGTGAACGCGCGCCCGAGCGCCGAAGCGAGCTTGCACCCGAAAGCAGGCGCCGTCGGGATGCGCGCCTGACTCCGAGTCCATTCTCGAAAGGAGCGTTCTCGTCTGCGAACGCGAGCGTTCTGAATCTCACCCGCGGCTTCTGCGTCGAAGCCGCCACGTCCCCACCCGCGTGCCCGGGAAGCCCTGGGCTAGTATGCAAGCGGGCGGAAACCCAGGAGAAAACACCGTGATGCGACGAAACCGGATTCGTGTGATCGCTGCATGTGTGGCCAGCGTCTTCTTCGCGGCCTGCACCACCGATGCCTTTACCGGCGAGCGCAAGGTGGCGCGCACCGCCATCGGCGCCCTGGTGGGCGCGGCCGCCGGCGCGGCCATCGGCGCACTGGCCGACAAGCGAAACCGGGCGCGCGGCGCACTCATCGGGGCTGGTGTCGGCACCCTCGCCGGCGGCGCCGTCGGCGCCTACATGGATCTGCAGGAGAAGAAGCTCCGCGAGCGTCTGCAGGGCAGTGGCGTCAGCGTCACCCGCGTTGGCGACGACCTCTACCTGAACATGCCGGGCAACCTGACCTTCGCGACCGACCGCGCGTCGATCAAGCCCGAGTTCTACGAAGTGCTGAACTCGGTCGCTCTCGTCCTCGACGAGTTCGACAAGACGATCATCGAGGTCACCGGCCACACCGACAGCACCGGCTCCGACAGCTACAACCAGGAGCTCTCCGAGCGGCGTGCGCAGGCGGTGGGTCAGTACCTGGTGGGTCAGCAGGTGATGCGCCAGCGCGTGATCACCGAGGGCTTCGGCGAGCAGTTCCCGGTCGCGGACAACAACACCGCCGGGGGCCGTACCCTGAACCGCCGCGTCGAGCTCCGCCTGGTGCCGCTCACCCAGACCTAGTCGGAGCGCTCGCTCTCGCTCTCGGCTTCGACGTCGTCGACGTCGAGGAAGAGCGGTGACGACCAGGCACGTTCACGCCCCGGGGCGAGACAATCCTCGTCCCGGGGCGTTCTCCATCCGCCGTAGCACGGGGTGACCCCGGTGGCGTTTCCCGCTGCGTCGAAGCGCGTGCGAAGACCGGCCCCGTTGATGGCCGGCGTCGGCGCCTGGAGCGCACGCGCGTAGTAGACGCGATCCTCGTCCCCGAACGCCGGGTCTTCGAACCGGACCGTGCAACCCGCCGGGTCCCCCGGGCATTCGAAACGAAGCCACGGGTCTTCGATGCGTTCGGTGAGGGTCGCGGGGTCGGCGCTCGGGGTGATCCGCACGATCTCGATCGCCTCGATCGGGTGCCTGGCCTCGCCCGGGTGATGGCATTCCCCCAAACACAGCCGCGTGATCCGTGACTCGGAAAGCGCGGCCCGGGTCTCGTCCGGGCAGCCCGGGAGCTGAATCCGGCTGCCGATCGCGCGCACCTCGAACGCGGGCGTCGCGCGCTGCGCAACGACGCTGCCCATGGGCGCTCGGCCCTCGGGCCCGTTCAGCAGGTCGAACCACAGGAGCAGACGCGGACCGCTGGTGCCGTAGGCCTCGCGGCGTTCGAGGGCGTCCCAGACATTCGCCCGATCGCGTCCCTCCGCGTGGACCGCCACGAGTCCGCCGGGGTAGAGGAAACTCGAGGTCCGGCCGACGTCGAGCAGGCCCCGGAAGCCGAGGCGTGCGGGCGAGCTCTCCACCGCACCCCCGTCCGCGCGTGGCCGGCCGTGGACGAAGCGCGTGAGCCAACGCTCGGCCCGCTCCGAGGCGAAACCGCGCACGTCCGTCATGCCCTTCCGACGCACCTGCTTGTAGCCACTGCCCGCGCGGGCGGTGTGGATGTCGCTCGAGCCGATCAGGCCGAAGCGAAAGCGCAGCTCGTTGCCGTCTACGTCGGTCGCGTGCGACGCGAGCGCGGCCTGTGCGCTCATGCCGGGCCGCGGCGTGAGCGCCGACTTCCAGGCGCCGCGGTCCTGATCGCAGTCGAGCCAGTCTGCCGGCTCGGTATCCGGGAGCACCCAGTGGGGACGCCGCCCGGCTTCACTCGCGCGCTGACGCGCTTCCGCGACGCGCGCGGCGCAGGCCTCGGAGGTGGGATCGTCGCAGCGCGCCCTCACGATCTCGCCTGCCTGCCAGCAACAGGGCAGGAACTCGGCGGTCGGTTCGGCACAGCCTCCGGCGCGCTGCACCGCCTCTGCCTTCGCCGCAGCAGGGGCGTAGCGCTCCGACGCACCGTGACCCGAGAACACCTCGAGCAGCCGCTGGCGCTTCGGGTCGTGGCTCGCCTGCGCGAGCTGGGTCGCGAAGGAGGCGCCCGGCGGCGCGTGGATGCCCCAGGCGGTTCCATGCGGGATCACCAGCGACGGCAGACCCCACTGATCGAGCTTCTCGAAGAGGATCGCCGCGGTCGGCGCGTTCTCGTGGCAGTCGTCGGGCAGCGTTCGCGTGTCGACGCCGGGTTCGCAGAAGGGCGTTCCTGCGAGCTGGCGGACCCAGTAGAGGAAGTCGGCGTAGTGAGGTGCGGTGACGCTCAAGAGCGCTTCCGCGCCGCGCGCGAGCGAGAGGCCCCTGGCGCGCGCCATCGTGTTGTCCGCCAGCGCGGAGATCGGTCGCGTCGGCAGGTCGTCTTCCCCGAGGCCGGGAAAGACCACGTTCTTGTGTCCCTCGTGATCCTCCGGCGCTGGGTTCGTCTGGGTCCACTCCCAACCCATGAACGGCACCAGGTCCGGGTTCGCCGGGTCGCCGGCACGTGCATCGCATGCGCGCAGACTCTCGATCGAAGCGCGCCAGCGTGCGGGCGTGAGCCCCTCGGCATGATCGTTCAGCGAGAAGAAGTCGAGTTCCGCGCAGTAGCGCGCAAAGTCGCAGGCGTCGGCGGGTGGGTGCGCCCCCTCGCCTCCGAAGATCGGCAGCCCGTAGAGGTAGGCATCGATCGAGAACGTCGTGTGGACGTGGAGATCCCCGAAGAGGATCGTCTTCTCGCTCGCGATGCCCGCCGCGCTCGCCGCTTCCGAGTCCGCGCGCGCATGGGGCGTGCGGGTGCGCGTCCCCCCCGCGATCTCGCCGACGTCGAGCTCGGACCCGCTGCACGCCATCAGCAGACCGAGCAGACCGAGCAGGGTGCGTGCGAGTGTCGGGTCGCTCAATCGACGAACCGCGGAGACGAGCCCTGGCGACCGAGGTAGTGGAAGAGGTCCTCGTTCTTCTCGAAGGCCTGCCAGCCCGCCGCGAAACCGGCATCGTCGGACGCCCGCCTCGCCGCGGTGTATGCGCCGAAGCTGTCTTCCCAGACGAAGTACTCGAGGTACGCCCGTCGCGCGCTCGTGCGTCGCAGCTCGCGCTGGAAGTTCGACCCGGCCAGCGCCACGGTCTCGGCGGGTTCTCCCAGGCTCTCGCGGGCCCACTCGAGACGTGCCGCCAGCTCGCCCTCGCGCGGAAGTTGCCAGCGCAGACCGGCCGCGCCCACCGGGAAGCGCGAGAAATGGGAGCTCAGCCGAATGCGCTCGAGCATCGGCAGGAAGCCCGTCGCGATCTGGTGCCGCGGTCGGCCGAGGGCCTCTTCGACTCCGCGCCAGAGCTCGGTGACGAGGCGACGGTCGTCGATCACCTGGACGCGCCCGTAGCGACACAGCACCGCGAGCCGGCGTGCGCCGCTCGGTGCGGGTCGCGGGTCGGGCAGCCGGGCCGAGCGTCCGACCGGCGCGCTGGCCACGCTCGCCAGTCGCGCCGACCAGTGATCGGTTTCGCCTCGCGCGTCGGCGACGGCGCGTTCGAGATCGGCGGCCCGGGATTCGGCTGCTTGGAGGCGGCGCTCGAGGGCTTCGGGAGAGACGCCGGCGAGCGCGACTTCCGAGGCGAGGGTTTCGATCTCGTCGGCGAGTGCGCGCGCCTGGGCCTCTGCTGCGGAGTGACGCGCTTCTAGTCCCTCGGCCTGGAGAGGAGCCAGCTGAGCTTCGAGCCGCTGCGTCTCTGCGATCGCCGCATCGAAGGCTTCGGCGGAGATTCCCGCCGCCTCGGCGCCGAGTTGCGCGCGCAGTCGACCCATGGCGTCCCCCATGCTGAGCTGGGTGACGGCGAGCATGAAGATCAGGATGCCCGTGACGTTCGCCATCGTGTCGAGCAGCGAATCGAGGTTGGCCTCCACGCCTCTCCGCGACCGCGCCATCAGGAGCTGCCCTGGCTCTTTGGAATGCGCGAGAAGTCGAGTTCACCGACTTCCGGGATCGGCATGCGCCCGTGTCGCGCGCGGTGGAGTCCGGCCTGCTGTTCGACCGCCCGGCAGCTGGCGACACCGCTCGGTCGGTTCAACAGGATCGCAGACGCGCCCGGGGTGGCACGCACGCGACTCAGGAAGTGGCGCACGTCGAGGCTCGTGGCGATGCGATGGGCGGGCACCCGGCTCGGACGCCGATCCGGCTCTTCGTAGAGGATGATCTCGTCGCGTCGGCATTCGATGAAGTGGGGCGCGAGGTCGCGGCCGCTGCCCGAGGGTTCGAGCGCGATCGGCGATTGCGCTCGCGCGCGCCGCCGCACCTCCACCTGTCGCTCGAGCTCCGACTGGGAGGCGATCTGCTCCTCGAGTTCGGAGCGCAGCGCGGTTACCCGCGCCTCGGCGCGGGTCAGGCGCGCCTGGAGGGGCGCGACGCGGTCCGGCCGCGCACCCAGGGCCTCGCGTTCTGAACGCAGCGCGTTCCGTCGCGAGGTGGCCGTCGACTGCTCGGTCTCGAGACGGGTCACCTCGGCTGCCAGCGCCTCGAGGCGTTCGAGCTCGGCGCGGCTCTGCTGATTGGCGACCAGGCGTTCGGCGTGCGCGTCCTCGTCGACGGCCTCGTGGCCGATCTCACCAATGGCGGTCGCGGTGATGAGCAGCGTCAGCGTCCCGATGATGCAGGCGAGGACGGAGAGGAAGGGGAAGAGCGACAGCGCCGTGGCGCTGCGCCGACGCGGCCGCGGCATGGGTTCAGCTTCCGCGGAAGAAGCGCGAGAGCCGCGTGCCGGTTCCCGCGCGCGCTTCGATCGCCGAGAGCGCACGTCCCAGGCGGTCTGCCACCTCGCCCAGATCTCCCCGCACCGCGCTCGCATCGCTACGCAGGGAACGCAGGGTTTCGCTCAGCTCGTGGGTGGCGTGGCCGAGGGCTTCGCGTTGACGCTCCTGGAGCGCCGCGTGCCGCTCTTCGTGGGAGCGCCGTTCGAGGGCCGACTCCCGATCGGCTTCGATCACGCCGCGCACCTGCTCCTGGCGCCAGCGTTCGAGGCCCCCCACCTGCTCGTCGATGCGCCCGAGGGTCGCGGCGAGTCGTTCGCTCGCCGCGTGCAGTGTGTGGGCCTGGGACTCTTCGGCGCTCGCCATGTCTCGCTGGAAGGCCTGGGCCTCGCGAGCGGCGTCGCGCAACTGCTCGGCGAAGTCACCGAAGGCGCGTGCGCCCTCGTCGCGGACCTCGCTGGCTTCGCTGCGAATGTGACCGAGGGTGCGGGCCAGCTTCTCGGCCGTTCCCGAGAGCTCCTGGGCCTGGACGCGCTGGGCCTCCCCGGCCATCGCCTGCTGTTCCTGGAGCCGGCGGTGAAGGCGCTCGATCCCCGCGAGCTGATCGTCGACGCGGGCGGCACCGAGTTCCTGGATCCGCCGGGCCTCGGCGGCCATGCCTTCCAGGTGCGACCGGAAGTCGCGGAGCAGGTTGCGCTGGGTTTCCGAGAGTTCGTCGCTGGCCTCTTGCTGGCGCGCATGCGCCCATTGGTCGAGGCGCTCGAGCTGTTCGCCCTGTCGCACGCGCAACAGCTCGTCGACCTTCTGCCAACCCGAGAGCACCTGGCCCGAGAGCGTCTCGCCGATCTGGCCCAGTCGCTCTCCCCAGTTCCGCAGCTGAGCCTCGTGCGCCGCCATCGCCCGCGCGACAGCGGCTTCGACCCGCTGCGCGACGTCGGCTTCCGAACCGAGCGGGTCGCTCGCCAGGCGTGACAGCAGCTGGAGTTCGGCGTAGTCCTCGACGGCGACGAGGAAGTCCTCCTCGGACTTCTGGACGGCACTGGCTGGGAACATGATCAGGATGCTCATCACGAGCGCCAGGAGCGTGGTGTCGAAGGCGACGGCCAGCCCCGTCGTGACACTGCCGAGCGCGCTCTTCATCACCGCGAGATCGGCCGCGGCATCGAGGGATTCGGAGAACCCCCCGACCGCGGTCCCGATACCGATCACCGTGCCGATGAAGCCGAGAATCGGAACCGCCCAGATGAAGACGCGCACCAGCGTGTAGCTCGACTCGACCGCGTCGGCGTCGGCCTGGGCCCGGGCGCCGAGCTGTTGCGACACCTCTCGGGAGTCGCCGCGGCCAGCGAAGTGCACCAGCGCGCGGCGCAGGCGCGTCGCCAGCACGCCCGAGCGGGCGGGCGCGGGGAGCGCATCCAGATGGGCCAGGAGCGCCGGCGTGTTTTCGGGGGTGATCGTGTCGCCGAGTCGGGCCGGGAGCAGGTCCTCTTCGAGGACCGCCCGCTCGCGGCGCAGCCGGGCGTACTTCACGCCCAGGATGATGGCGGCCCACGCCGACAGGAACGTGATCGCGTAGGGCACCCGTCCCCGATCTCCGAAGAGGGCGCCGAAGGACGTGTCGAGGAGCGGATCGACCAGACCCAGGTAGAAGACGGCCGTGACGATCACCGCGACCGCGCCGGTCCAGGCGAGCGCCACGTTGGTGGCAGCGTGGGCAAAGACGTCTTCGCTGTGTGTGCGGTCCGGCAAACGTTCCTCTGCCGGAAGTATTTCATGTCCCGGTCGGGGCGCCCAGCCGAGGACCCCGCATATACTGCGCCCAGCGCTGGGTTCGGGGCTTCCCGCGGCGTTCGACTCCCCGGGAGACCGCGGCCATGGAATTCCTTCGCGTCACCTACGAGCTCGCCGTACCCCTCCCGGAGGCCGAGTCCCGGGCCGAGGGGATCGCCCGCGAACAGACGGTCGAAGTGCCGCGGGTGGTGGTGCGCGACGCCTTCATCGCCGAGCACGTCCTGGGGCGCGTGGAGCAGGTCGCGGCCGCCGGTGAGGAAGGCCGGAGCCGCGCCACGATCGCCTACCCGGCGGACGCCACGGGGCTGGATCCGGCCCAGACCCTGGGCGTGCTCTTCGGCAACAGCTCGCTCGCGGCCGACGTGCGCTGCGTCGACATCGAGGTCCCCGAGAGCCTGGCGCGCGCCCTCGGCGGGCCGCGGCACGGGCTCGAGGCCCTGCGCGCTGCCACCGGGGCGGCCGACCGGGCGCTCACCTGCACGGCGGTGAAGCCGCTCGGCCACCGCCCCGAGGCGCTGGCCGATCTGCTGCGCGCCTTCGGGCGGGCCGGGATCGACGTGGTGAAGGACGATCAGGGATTGGCGAATCAGGCGTTCTGTCCCTTCGAGGCCCGAGTGCGCGCGTGCCTCGGCGCCGTCGAGGAGGTCGCCGACGCCACCGGGCACCGGGTGCTCTACGCGCCCAATCTGATCGGCACCCCGGGTCGGGTCTTCGACGAGCTTCGCCTGGCCGAAGACCTGGGTGCGCGCGCGGTCATGGCGTCGCCGATGCTGATCGGGCTGCCGACGTTCTCGGAGATCTGCGCGCGTTCGTCGGTCCCGGTGTTGGCCCATCCCTCGCACGGGGGCGCGGTCGCGTACGCACCCGAGCTGCTCTTTGGGAAGCTGCTGCGCCTCTACGGTGCCGACGCGGTGATCTTCGTGGGGTACGGCGGGCGCTTCGAGACGCCGCGTCCCGCCTGCGCGTCGATCGCCGACGGGCTGCGCGCGCCCTGGGCAGGGCTGCGGCCGAGCCTGCCGGTACCGGGCGGTGGCATCGAGCTCGAGAACGCCGCGGAGATCGTGTCCTTCTACGGGCGCGACACGATGCTGCTCGTCGGGGGAAGTCTGCAGCTCGACGACGCAGGCCCCGAGGCGCGCAGCCGCGCCTTCGTGCAGGCCGTGCACGACGCGTCCGCCGCGCTGCCCGCCTAGAGGAGACCGAGCTGGCGCGGTTCTCCGAGGGCATCCTCGGTGTGCTCGCCGAGCGGCGTGAGCACGGCCTCGGCGAGGGGGCGCAGCACCCGGTCGACGTAGTGGGCGCGGTCGATGTCGTCGGGCAGCGGTTGGCCCGGGAGGACCGGCTCGGGTCCGCGCTGGGTCACCAGGTAGCGGATTACCGGCCCGGCCCGCGGCCCGGCCTTGCGCGCGGCCTGGACGTGGGGCGGCGCCGACTGGGTGTACCGATCGAGCGACCCCTTGCGCAGCCGCTTCACGTAGACGAGCTCGGCGTCGCGTTCGCCGGCGCGGACCGCGTTCACGACCTCCCGGACGAAGGGCACGACGGTGTCGCCGTCGAAGGCGCGTTCGAGCATGCCGCGCTGCAGGTGTCCCGCGATCGCCGGCCAATCTCGTCGCACGGATTCGAGGCCGACCACCGCCAGCCGACCGTCGACACGGCCGGCGTAGCGCTTCTTGCTCCCGCTGGTGCCGCCGCGCACCCGCGGCAGAAAGAAGCGGTCGTAGACCTTCTCGAGCTCGAGGTCGAGGTGGGACGTGACGCCGTGGGTCTCTTCGACCCATGCGGCGATGCGGGTCTGCACCCGCTCGCGCAGCTTCGCGGCCTGGTCCGAGCCGTCGCTGCCGTCCGCGGCGAGCAGCACGAAGACCGAATCCGTATCGCCATAGATCACCTCGACGCCTTCGTCTTCGAAGGCGGCACGGGTGCGCGCGAGCATCTCCTGGCCGAAGCCGGTGATCGCGTTCGCGATGGCGGGATCGAAGAAGCGACACGACGCTGCTCCGAGCACGCCGAACAGGGCGTTCATCATGATCTTGATCGCCTGGTCGGCGTTCCGGTCGCCGCGGGCCTTGGCCGCGTCGCGGCGCTCGGCGAAGCCCTCGAGGATCTCGGGCAGCAGGGCGCCTTCGCGGGCGAAGCGGGCGCCGCCGGGGGCCTGGATCGGGTTCGGCGCGTCATCGGCCAGGACGTGCGCGAGCGGATCGAGCTGGAAGGTGCGGATCAGGCTCGGGTAGAGGCTCTTGAAGTCGAAGACCGCGACGTTCTCGAAGAAGCCCGGGCGGCTGTCGAGCACCGCGCCGCCTCGGACCTGGGCGCTCTTCCGCGAGCTGTCGACGCTCGGCGCGGCGTAGCCCCGCTTGCGGAGGGCCGGCAGGTACAGCCGATCGAACGAAGCGATCGACGCGCCCACGCGGTCGAGGGGCATCCCGGTCAACAGGCTGCGTTCGAGGCTCAGGGCCAGGAGGCCTTCGTGCTCGAGGATCTCCAGGACGAGTCGGGCGTCTTCGCGGTTGTAGGCGACCAGGGCCTCGGGTTCTTCGCGGTAGAGCCGATCGATCTCCGCGGCCGGATCCGCGACTTCTTCGGACAGGAGCTTGCCGCGCCCCAGCACGTGCCGCGCCACCGTCTCCAGCCGGTAGTCCTCGAGACGCAGCGCATCGCGCACGACGGGGAGGGCGTCCAAGAGGATCCGGCCGGGCAGGGTGCCCCGCGTCTGGCGGGTGAAGCCCATCTCCTGTTGGAAGCGCATCTCGCCCGGAACGCGACCGAGCGAGGCCCCGACGCGCAGCTCCCGCTGACGCTTGGCGATGAGCTGCAGATCGAAGTCGATCACGTTCCAACCCGTGATCACGTCCGGGTCGAGGGCGCGGATGCGCTCGGCGACGGCGCGCAGCAGCGCACGTTCGTCGGCGTGGGCGGTCGCGCCCGTGATCTCTCCGCGCCCGGCGAGGTGCACCTCGTCCGCGTCGTCGCCGACGAGCGCGGCCGAGCGGATCTCGCGACCGCGCGGATCGGTCTCCAGGTCGAGAGACAGAACGCGCAGCTGGGGTCGCACCGCCGCGGGTGTCAGCGCCGGGTTGCGGAACCAGACCAGCCCGTCGCGTTCGGTCGCCTCGCCGTCGATCGCGACGCCGGCCCGCACGCCGGCGTCGATCAGGTAGCGATAGGGAAAGCGGACGTCGGACTCGAAATGCGGCCGTCCCTGCTGGGCGAGTCGGTCGCGCAGGGCCGGGACGTCGCCCGGTGTCGCGGCCTCGACCCGCGCGAGAGCGTGGCCCCCGAAGCTGCGCAGTGCGGCGTCGCCGATGCGGACCGACGCGGTGTCGCGGAGCGCGTCGGCGTCCTCGGCCCGCACGAAGAAGTAGGGCCGGAAGCGGTCGTCCTCCACACAGAACGCGCGCCCATCCTCGAGTCGCCCGAAGAGCTGGACCACGGCCACCCCATCGCGGATGCGGTAGCTGGGTTGGAGGATGTAGCCGTCGGGCATGGACCCTCTCGCGGGGGCGCGCCGCTCGGCCCGGGGCGTCGCAGCGCTTCTCCCCCGGGGCGACCGGGTGGCGAACCCGTGACGATTCCGAGACTCTTGGTGCCAGCGGCGCGCGATCCCTCCCGCATCGCAGCCCTCTCACGATAGCCTTCGGGACCGATGGCACAGCGAATCCTCGTCGTCGACGACGAACCCGACCTGCTCGAACTGGTCCGCATCAACCTGAGCCAGGCTGGCTTCGAGGTCGAGACCGCCGATACCGGCTCCCAGGCCCTCGAGAAGCTGCGCGCCGCTCCTCCGGACCTGATGATCCTCGACCTGATGCTCCCGGATCTCTCGGGAACCGAGGTGTGTCGCCAGGTTCGCGCCGATGTGGCGCTCTCGGAGACCCCGATCATCATGCTCACCGCGAAGGCCGACGAGGTCGATCGCGTGGTGGGGCTCGAACTCGGGGCGGATGACTACGTGACCAAGCCCTTCAGCCCTCGCGAGCTGACACTCCGCGCTCGCGCCGTCCTGCGGCGGCGCCAGCCGGCGGCGCGCGAGAGCTCGGACGTGCTCGAGAACGCGGTCTTGCGGCTCGACCCGGAACGGCACCGCTGCTTCGTGTCCGACCAGGAGATCGAGCTCACCGCCAAGGAGTTCGCGCTCCTGCACGGGTTGATGCGCCGTCCCGGGCGCGTGATGACCCGCGATCAGCTCCTGGACGACGTCTGGGGCACGGACATCGCCGTGACGACCCGCACGATCGACACCCACCTGAAGCGACTCCGCGAGAAGCTGGGTCCAGCGGGGAGCTTGATTGAGACCGTGCGCGGGGTCGGCTATCGGTTCTCGGAGTAGCGCTCCTCCGAGCGCTTCTCCGAGCAGGGCGATGGGACGCGCACGGTGTCCCTTCGTTCCCTCGCGGACCCACCCCGGAGACCCGTTGGATGCTGGGGAGACCGCTCACCCGCGCCGCGGCCTTCGCCGCGCTCCTGACCCTGCTGCTGATCGCAGCGGAGCCCTTCGGCTATCGACAGCTCCGCGAGAACGATCTCGCGCGTCTGGACGCGCGTCTCGAGCACGTCGCCCGGGCGATCGCCGCGAATCTGGGACCCGGCGGGATCGGTGGCCCGAGGGCGGCGGAAGCGTTGGCCTCTGCTGCTCGCTACGCCGACATCCGCGTGACCCTGATCGAGGACGCGGGTCGGGTGCTGGCCGACAGCGAGATCGAGCCGCAGCGGATCGACTCGGTCCAGAACCACGGGGAGCGCGAGGAAGTCCAGGCCGCACGCGCGGCGGGGATCGGACGCGCGTCTCGAACCAGCCGCACGGTCGGTCGATCGCTGCGCTACGTCGCCATCGCGGTGCCCGGCGGTTTCGTGCGCGTGGCCCACGATCTCGACGAGCGCGACGCGGCGCTGAGTGGCTTTCGCCGACAGGCCCTGCTGCTGATCGCGCTCTCGGCGCTCGGATCGCTGGCGCTCTTCCAGCTCTTCCATTGGCTGTTTCAGCGGCGTCCGATGCGCGAGATGCGTCGGATGGCGGCCCGGATCTCGAAGGGACGCCTGGACGCGCGCGTGCCTCAGACCTCGGATCCCGATCTGTCGGGAATCGCGCGCGCGATCAACCGGATGGCGGGGCAGCTGCGCTCCCAGCTCCAGCGCGCCACCGATGACAAGGAGCAGCTCGGTTCCGTGCTCGAGGCGATGGTGGAGGGCGTGCTCGTTGTCGACGTGCGTGGCGTCACCCTGCTCGCGAACTCGCGCCTCGGCGAACTCTTCGCCCTGCATGGGGAACTGGTGGGGCGTCCGATGCTCGAGGGGATCCGCAACGCCGAACTCGAAGACATCTTGATGGACGCCGCCGCGACCAACGAGACCGTGGCGGGAAGCCTCGAGCTGGGCGGCGCGAACCCGCGCACGCTCCAGGTGCAGGCGGCTCGCTTTCCCGCCGACGGAGAGCGCATCGGGACGGTTGCGGTGTTGCACGACGTCACGGAACTGATGCGTCTCGAGGACGTGCGGCGTGACTTCGTTGCGAACGCGTCCCACGAGCTGCGTACGCCGCTCGCTGCGATCCGCGGGTTCGCCGAGACCCTGCTCGAGTCGGTGTCGCTGGCTCCCGAGGACCAGAAGTCGTACCTAGAAGTCATCCACCGCCACGCGCAGCGGCTCTCGAACATCGTCGAAGACCTCTTGGCGCTGTCCACGATCGAGAGCCGTACGGTGAAGCTCGAGATCGCTCCCATCGACGTCGAGACGGTCGCCCGAAGCCTGATCGCGGACTCCGGGCTCCGGTTCGAAGAGCGCGAGATCCGCGTGCGTCTCGACGTCCCGAACGGGTCGACCGCACTCGCTGATGCGAGGGCCCTCGATCAGGTCCTCTCCAACTTGATCGACAACGCCGTGAAGTACACCGAGCCCGGCGGCACCATCGACGTCACCATCGAGTCCGAAGGGTCCCGGGTGCGGGTGGTCGTTCGCGACTCGGGCATCGGAATTCCCGCCGAGGACACGGCCCGGATCTTCGAGCGCTTCTACCGGGTGGACCGCGCCCGTTCTCGCGCGCTGGGAGGCACGGGCCTCGGCCTCTCGATCGTCAAGCATCTCGTGCAGGCGATGGGGGGTGAGATCTTCGTGCAGAGCGAGCTGGGCGAAGGCTCGAGTTTCATCTTCACGCTACCGGCACCCGTCGTCGGGCAGGCCGAGACTCAGATCCCGTAGGGTCCCGGCGCTCGCCGCAAGCGCTGCTCGATCGCCGAGTGGCTCCGCTCGCGCGCGCGCAACACCAACTCGTCCTGAGCCGAGAGCCCGAGGCCCCGGTCTGCCCGGGTCCAGGTGCCGTCGGCACCGAGTTCCCAGGCCAGGGCGTCGTCTGCGATGCAGAGCTCGAGCACCTCGTCCACGCGCTCGATGCCTTCGCGGGACTCGATCGGCACCACGGCTTCGACGCGGCCATCGAGGTTGCGGGGCATCAGATCGGCGGAGCCGAGGTAGAGGCGCGTGCGCTCTGGCGAACTCCCGAAGCGGAAGATGCGCGAGTGCTCGAGGAACGGGCCCACGAGCGATCTCACCCGGATGTTCTCCGAGAGCCCCGGCACGCCCGGTCGCAGGCAGCACACGCCCCGAACGATGAGGTCGATCTGGGTCCCCGCGCGTGACGCCTCGTAGAGAGCGTCGATCAGAGCGCGGTCGGCGAGGCCGTTCGCCTTGATCACGATCCGCCCGTCGGGCGCCTGCTTCTCGCGCTCGATCTCCTCGAGCAAAGTGCGTCGCAGGGTCGTCGGTGCGACCAGGAGCTTGCGGTAGTCGGTCTGTTTGCTGCAGCCCGTGAGCGAGTTGAACAGGTCGGTGGCGTCTGCAGCCAGTGGTCCGCTGCAGCTGAAGAGTCCGAAGTCTTCGTAGGAGCGCGCCGTCTGCGGATTGTAGTTTCCGGTGCCGATGTGCACGTAGCGCCGGATGCCGTCGCTTTCATTGCGGACGACGAGGGTGACCTTGCAGTGCGACTTCAGGCCGACCACGCCGTAGACGACGTGGACGCCGGCCTCTTCGAGGGCGCGTGCCCAGCGGATGTTCGCCTGCTCGTCGAAGCGGGCGGTGAGCTCGACGAGGGTGACCACCTGTTTTCCGGCTTCCGCCGCGTCGATCAGGGTGCGGATGATCGAACTCTCGCTGCCCGCGGCCCCACCACCGGCCGTGCGATAGAGGGTGTGCTTGATCGCGAGCACGTCCGGGTCTTCCGCGGCCTGGGTGAGGAACGCTTCGAAGGAATCTCGAAACGACTCGTAGGGGTGGTGGACCAGGACGTCGGCGCGATGCATCGCATCGAACAGCCCTCCATCCCCGTCCTCGATGCCCTCGAAAGCGGGCGGCGTGACGGGCACGTGTGGGGCGCGCTTTGCGGCCGGGCGATCGATGCCGTGGATCTCCCAGAGCGAGCCGAGATCGAGGAGCTCGCGGGTCATGAACACGTCGTCGGCGCCGAGTTCGAGCTCGGCCCGCAGCAGGTCGAGGATGCGGTCGGACATCTGCCAGGGGGCTTCGAGCCGAACGGCCGCGTTCATGCGCAGGCGCCGCTTGAGTCCGGACTCGACGGCTTGCAGGAGGTCCTCGGCGTCGTTCTCGTCGAGCGCGAGTTCCGCGTCACGGGTGAGTCGGAACGGTGTGCACGACGCGATCTCCATGCCGGGAAAGAGCAGAGTGACGTGCGCGGCGATCAGCTGCTCGATCGGGATGCGGTGGTCCGGCTCGTCGGGGAGCGGGATCCAGCGCGGGAAGAGCGGGGGAACCTTGACCCGCGCGAACCGCAGGGCCTGGTTGCCCGGATCCCGGACCACGACCGCCAGGTTGAGCGAGAGATTCGAGATGTAGGGGAACGGATGGGACGGATCGACCGACAGCGGGGTCAGGACCGGGAACACACGGTGCTCGAACCACGCGGAGAGGGCGGACTGTCGCTTGGCGTCGAGTTCGTCCCAGGTACAGAGTCGGACGCCGATGTCGCGCAGGCGCGGCAGCAGTTCCTTCCCGAAGCAATCGTCCTGGCGCTCCATCTGCGCGACGATGCGCGGGCGAATCGCCGCGAGCTGCTCCTCGGGCGAGCGCCCATCGATCGAACGCGCACCGACGTCGGCTTCGACCTGGGCCTTCAGGCCGGCGACGCGCACCTGGAAGAAGTGATCGAGGTTGCGGCTTGCGATCGCCAGGAACTTCACGCGCTCGAGCAGAGCCAGAGACGGGTCTTCTGCGAGAGCGAGTACGCGCTCGTTGAAGTCGAGCCAGGTCAGTTCGCGGTTGAAATAGCGCGCTTCCGGGAAGGCGGGGTGGCCGTCCGGCGAGCGTGTCTGTTCCGCGTTTCGCGGGTCCGGGACCCGCGACGCGTCGTGGGGGAGCCGATCGCGTCTCATCGACCGAGATCGCTTTCCTGGCAGGAGGGGAGCGGGAGTCTATCACCCGCCCTCGGGGAGACTCCGGAGATCCTGCTAGTTCTTCGGTCCCGCGCCGTCCGGGGAGGCGGCCAGACCTTCCTCGGATACGCGATATCCGACCCCTCGCACGGTTTCGAGGTAGATCCGGGCGGCGCCCAGCTTGCGACGGATGCTCTTGATGTGCGCGTCGATCGCCCGTTCGCTGTGCGGGGCTTCATCCCCCCACAGTCGGTCGATGAGCTGACGCCGGCGCACCACCCGGCCGGGTTCGGCGAGTAGGGCCAACAAGAGATCCCGCTCCCGCGGTGTCAGGTCGACGCGCTGTCCCCCGGCGACGACCCGGCCCGACTCGACATCGACCTGGATCTCGCCGCCCTTCGAGAGCGTGGCCGAGTCGCGTCGTTGCCGTCCACCGAACCCGCGCAGAACGGCGGACACCCGGGCGCCGAGTTCGGGTGCGTAGAAAGGCTTGGCCAGGAAATCGTCGACGCCCGATTCGAACGCCAGCACGCGATCCATCTCGCTCGCGCGGCTGGTGAGCACGATGATGGGAGTCGACTCCAGTTCCGGCGATTCGCGGAAGGTGCGGCACAGACCCAGGCCGGATTGGTCCGGGAGGTACAGATCCACCAAGACGAGATCCGGCGGCTCCTCGAGAGCCGCTTCGAGCGCTTCGCTCGCAGTCGCGGCCTCTCGGCACGCGAGTTGCCGATCCGCCAGACAGCTCCGGACCTCGGCCCGCACTGCTGCGTCCTCATCGACGACCAAGACCAAACGAGATTCCACGCCTACGACTTCGGTGAACGGCCCTCAGGGGCCACTCCAAGCAACCAAAGCCTTGTGACGCTTGCGTGAAGCGGAGAGCACGTTTGTGAGGGAGGACCCGCGGTTCCCCACCCGCGGCCCTAGCCCTCGTCGGTCTCGTTGCCAATCGCGTGCAGTTCGCGCTCCAGGTCGTTGCCTGTTAGGCGGCGCGGCAAGGCGAGGAAGCGCTCGATGCGGCGCTCCATCGCGGCGTACGCAGCTTCGAAGGCACGCGCGATCTCGGCTTCGCTGCCCTGCGCGGCCGCCGGATCTGGGATTCCCCAGTGAGTCGCAATCGGCCCATGGGGCCAGATGGGACATGTCTCATCGCGGGCCGAGTCGCAGACGGTGATCACCAGGTCGATCGGTGGCGCACCCTCGGCCGCGAACTCGTCCCAGCTCTTCGAGCGCAGGTCGCTCGTGTCGTATCCCTTCGCCTCGAGCAGAGCGAGCGTCTGGGGATGGGGCGCGTCCTTCGGATGGCTCCCCGCGCTGTAGGAAGCTATGCCGTCGGGCTCACCCAGACGCCGCAGCAGGCACTCGGCGAGGACGCTGCGCGCGGAGTTGCCCGTGCAGAGGAAGAGCACGTTCTTCGGAATGGCCATGTGCGCATTCTAGGGATCCTGGGTGACAACGGTGGGTCGGTGGCGAGACGCACGGCGCTACGCTGTTCCCATGAACACCGTCTGGCTGCTGCGACACGCGAAGTCGAGCTGGTCCGACGCCGACGCCTCGGACCACGAGCGGACGCTCAACGCGCGCGGTCGCGACGCGGCCCGCCGGATCGGCCGTCATCTCGAGACCCGCGGCGCACGCTTCGACGCGGTGCTGTGCTCGTCCGCCGTGCGCACCCGCGAGACGGCCGAAATCCTGGCGACCGAGCTCGGCGCATGGCCCGGGTTCGAACCCGAGCCTGACCTCTACCTCGCCGAGCCCTCGACCCTGCTCGGTCGTCTCGAGGCGCTACCGGCTTCCGTCGACGCTGCGCTCGTGATTGCGCACAACCCGGGAATCGCCGCGCTGGCGGTTCACCTGGCCCGGCGCGGAGAAAGAGCGCAACGCGAGCGCCTGCGCAGCAAGTTCCCGACGGCGGCGCTGGCACAGATCGAGCTCGAGGGATCCTGGTCCGAGATCGGGAACGGTGGGCGCTTGGTCCACTTCGCGGTGCCGCGCGAGCTGCCCCCACCGTCGGAGGATGGCCAGCCGCTCCCCGGCGTGGGTTAGGCTGGTCCCGTGGCCGTCGCCCGCGAAGTCGAACTCAAGCTGGAAGCATCGACGTCGGATCTCCGGCGTTTGGGGACCCACCCCGTGGTCACGGCCCTCGCGGTGAGCGGCGCTGTGACCCGCGTGCTCGAGTCGCGCTACTTCGACAGCGCCGACGACCGGCTCGCCGCCGCAGGCTTCGCTTTGCGCCTCCGCCGCGATGGCGACACCTCGGTGCAGACGCTGAAAGGAGGTGGGTCCACCGTCGGGGGGCTCTTCGAGCGCGTGGAGATCGAAGTGCCGTTTCACGGCGAGCGCCCCGACCTCGGCCGCATCGACGATGGGGCGATGCGCGCGGCCGTCGAGGAGACTCTGGGAGGCGCCCCGCTGGTCGAGCGCTTCCGGACCGAGTTCGAGCGCTCCACGCGCGTGCTGGGCAGCGGCGAGTCTGCGTTCCGCGTCGACATCGATCGCGGGCAGGTGATCGCCGGCGATGCACGCATGCCGATCCACGAAGTCGAGCTCGAGCTCGTGACGGGCACGCCCGCCGCCCTCTTCGAGTTCGCGCTGATGTTGCAGGAACACTTCGACGTGTGGATGCTGGCACGGAGCAAGGCCGAGCGCGGGCATGCGCTGGCGCGCGCCGAGATGCCCCGGGCACAGCGCAAGGGACGGGTCGACCTGCCTGCAGGCGCCAATGTCGAAACGGCGCTCGGCGGCATCCTCTCCCATGCGCTGCACCAGTGGACGGTGAACGCCGACCTTGCCGCCGACGGCAGCGATCCCGAAGGGGTCCATCAGATGCGCGTCGGAGTGCGCAGGCTCCGCGCGGCGCTCCGCGGCTTCCGCAAGCTCTTGCCCCAGGAGCGGGTCGCCGTGTTCCGCTCCGAACTCCGCTGGCTCGGACAGATGCTCGGGCCCGTGCGTGATCTCGACGTGTTCCTCTCCGAAGTCATCCAGCCGCTGGAAGCCGGGTGCGGCCACGACGAAGCCTTCAAACGGCTCCGCGAGGAGGCGTTGGCCCTTCGGGACGAGTGCCAGAGCGCAGCCACCCATGCGATTCGTTCCCAGCGTCACACGCGTCTCGCCCTCGAGATCGGCAGCTGGATCGCCGCGGCGGGTTGGCGCAACCAACCGGTCAACGAGGTCTCGGCCCGGCTCTTCGATCAGGCGACGGACTACGCCGACAAACTCTTGTCTTCCCGGCGTCGGTCGCTCAAGCGACGAGGCGCAACGCTCCCGACCACGGATGCCGAGCGCCATGCCGTGCGGCTGCGCGTCAAGCGCCTGCGCTATCTCGCCGAGAGCGTTCGGGACCTCTACCCCGAAACGCGCGCCCGGCGTTTCCTGAAGCCCGTCGCGAGGCTGCAGAGGGCGCTCGGGCGCTCCAACGACTGCGCAACGGTTTCGCGAATTCTCCGGGTGCTTCTCGAGAGGCTCGGTGACGAGCGGATGCCCGCGCACGATCAGATGGCCGGTTTCGTGAATGGCTGGATGGTGCGACACGCCGAGCGGGCCCTCGCGGATGCGGACGAGGCCTGGGAACGCTTCCGGTCGGCGAGGCCCTTCTGGAAAGGGAAGGCGCGTCGGTAGGATCGGGGCCCCGCCAAGGACCGGTCCGGGCGGGCGGGCAGAGTCGCTCGGGCGGGATCCAGATCGAGGAACCGCTCCGCATTCACGAAACCGTCACTAAACCGACTCCAACGTCCCCTGGAATCGCCGTCCAACCGTGACTCCTCCGTCACGAGAGCGCGGCGACGGTCCCATAGATTCGCGCCCGTGAAGGCGAAGACCAGCGCGTGGGTGTGTTGTGTTCTCGGACTGGCGCTGCCCGCCCAGGCCCAGAACAACGTGGGCGATTTCCGGGCGAAGCTATCCAAGTGGGTGGAGACCCGTCAGATCGTTTCGGAAGAGCGGTCGGACTGGGAGGCCGAGCAGGAGTCCCTGCGCTCGACCCGGGATCTCCTGCGCCAGCAGAAGAAGATCCTCGACGCCGAGATCCAGGAGCTCGAGGCGTCGTCTACCACGGTCGACGACGAGCGACGCGACCTGCTGCTGCAGCGCGGCGAATACCAGCGCGCGAACGCGGCCCTCGAGTCCGAGATCCGCGGCCTCGAAGAAGAGGTGCTCGCGCTGGCGCCGCTGTTTCCCGAGCCGCTGCAGAAGCGGCTCGAGCCGCTCCTCGTCCAGATCCCCGAAGACCCGGACCTGACGAAGCTCCAGCTGGGCCAGCGGATGATGAACGTACTCGGCGTGATGGCCCAAGCCGAGAAGTGGAACAGCACGGCCACCTTCCTCGGCGAGACCCGCGCAGTCGGAGGCGGCGATCGCAAAGTCCAGGTGCGCACCCTCTACTGGGGTCTGGGCCAGGCGATCTACGTGGACGCCCAGGGCGAGACCGCCGGGATCGCGCGTCCCGGTGCGAACGGTTGGGTCTTCACCGATGAGCCCGACCTCGCGGAAGATGCCGCCCTTCTCCTCGACATCTACGAGGGGAACGTCGACACGATCGAGTTCGTTCCGATGCCGGTGCAAGCCAACTGAGCGCGTTGGCGCCGTCGTCCGCTTCCGATCTTTCGTCACCCCGAGAACCCCGAACGAGCCGGGCTGTCCCCGAATGAACACGCGATCCTGTCTTCTGGTGATCTTCGCGGCGCTGTGTCTGAGCGCACCCGCGCTCGCTCAGTCCTTCGACGGGGCCCAGAGCGAAATCGACGGCCGCCTCGAGCGCGCCCTCCGCGAGCTGCGCGACACCCGCGCGCGAATCGCGAAGGAGAAGATCCCGCTCTCGCGCACCGTGTCTCAGCTGGAGCAGCAGGTGCTCGAGCTGCGCCGCGATCGCGACGGTCTCTTGAAAGTGCGTGACAGCCGCACCATCGACTTGACGTCTCTGCGCAAGCAGGTGGACTCCCTGTCCGGGCAAGAGGACTTCATCGACAGCCGCCTCGACGAGTTCGTCCGCGACTTCGAGAGCCGGCTCGACATCTCGGAAACCGCGCTCTACGAGCCCAAGACGAGCGCCGCGCGTCTCGCGAAGAAGAACCCGGAGCTCGACGCCGGCGGCGTCCGCGGAGCCCAGCTCGACGTGGTGAAGGCCGGACTCGAACGGCTGGGCGCCCAGCTCGGGGGCCAGGTGTTCGCAGGCGAAGCCCTGAGCCCGGATGGCGTGTTGACCGCGGGCAACTTCATCGCCCTCGGTCCGACCGTCTTCTACGCGAGTTCCGACGGGGAGGTCAGCGGGCTGGTCGAGAACCAGTTGAACGCGGCGGACCCCGTGGTCGTGCCCCTGCCGGGTGGTTTCGCCGGTGACATCGTCCAGGTCGCGAACACCGGCACCGGTCTCCTCCCCCTCGACGCCACGCTCGGCAAGGCCCTCAAAGTCGAGAAGGCGCGGAAGACCCTGTTCCAGTACATCGATGATGGCGGGGCCGTCGGCTACGTGATTCTCGGGCTCGGCCTGGCGGCCCTGGCGCTGACGGTCTTCAAGGCGATGGAGATCCTCGGCTTCCAGGTGGCCGAGGCCGAGCAGGTCGACGGCGTGCTCCGCGAGCTCTCGAAGGGCAACCTCGAGGCCGCCGCCTGGGAGGCCGAGCGCGTCGACGGCGTAGCGGGCGAGATGCTCCAGACCGGCGTCGCCAACGCGGGCGAGAAGCGCGGTGTGATCGAGGAGCTGCTCTTCGAGAAGATCCTGCGCGTACGGCCGTCGCTCGAACGCTTCCTGCCGTTCTTGGCGATCACCGCCGCCGCGGCGCCGCTACTGGGTCTGCTGGGCACGGTCATCGGCATGATCCGGACCTTCCAGCTCATCACGATCTTCGGTACCGGCGACGCGAAGAGCCTGTCCTCCGGTATCTCCGAGGCGCTGATCACCACGGCCCTCGGCCTGATCGTCGCGATCCCCACCTTGATCATGCACGGCGCCCTGTCGCGCATGGCGAAGCGGAAGCTGGGCCTGCTCGAGGAGCTGTCGGTCGCCTTCGTCAACGGCGCCACGGCGATCCGGCGCGGGCCGGCGCCCGCCCCGCCGGACGCGACGTCGCCTCCCTCGGGAGCGATCGCGCGCACGCTGAGCGCGCGGCTCGCGGATGACTAGGATTCTCGACATCTGGCTGTCGGGCGGCTGGGTGATGATCCCGCTCTTCGCGGTCGCCGTGCTGATCTACGCCCAGGCGTTCCAGCTCGTGCTCTACGTGCGGCGCACGAAGATCTCGCAGAAGGGCGGGGCGCACTGGTTCCAGTGGGTGAGCGCCCCGGAGTCGGCCGACGAAGGCAACGTCGCCGACATCATCCGCTACACCCAGGCCGACGTCCGCTCGGCGAAGCAGATCCGCAACCGCTTTGACGAGGTGCGACTCGGCATTGTCTCGCTGATCGACCGGCGCACGAAGTTCGTCGGCACCCTGGTGGCCGCGGCCCCGCTGCTCGGGTTGCTCGGTACGGTGCTCGGCATGCTCCAGACCTTCTTCGGGATCTCGACCAGCGGCGGCGCCGAGACCGCCGGCGTCGTGGCCTCGGGCATCTCCGAAGCGCTCGTCACGACCCAGACGGGCCTCACGATCGCGCTCCCGGGGCTCTTCCTGGTGATGATCATCCAGCGACAGCGCCACGAGATCGAAGCGTCCCTGGCGCGCCTCGAGAGCCTCACGCTCAGCCATTTCAAGTTCGACTGATCCGGCGAACGGACGCAGGTTCCCCCATGCCGAAGCGCAGCATCCTCGATGAAGAAGACAACACCGAGATCAATCTGTCTCCGATGATCGATTGCATCTTCATTCTGTTGATCTTCTTCATCGTGACGACGGTCTTCGTCGAAGAGAAAGGGCTCCAGGCGGACAAGCCCGACGTGGCGGCGGCCGCTTCCTTCGAGGAGTCGGAGAACGTCACGCTCGAGATCACCGCCGAAAGCAAGGTGCTCTACGACGGGCAGGAAGTGAATCTCGCGGAGATCGCCGGTCTCGTGAAAGCCGGCGTTTCCGACCCGGAGACGCCGGTGACGATTCGCGCCCACGAGAAGGCGAGCCACGGCGTGTTCGTGGCCGTCTGGGACGCCGCCCGCCGCGGCGGCGCGGTCGCGTTGAGCTTCAACACGGTGAACTAGTCGTGCCGAACCGGACTCTACTGAGCGAGCAGGAGGAGGAGACGGAGATCAATCTGTCTCCGATGATCGACTGCATCTTCATCCTGCTGATCTTCTTCATCGTGACCACCGTCTTCGTCGAAGAGCCCGGCGTCGAGATCGCAAAACCCGACGCCACCGTCGACGCGGATCTCGAGAAGAACAGCATCATCATCGCCATCACGACCGACAACAAGGTCGTCTACGGCGGTAAGGAGCTGGGCGTCGCCGGCGTGGGCGCGCGCGTCCGCCAGCTGCTCAGTCGGGACGAGCTCCCGGTGATCATTCAGGCCGATTCTCGCGCCGACCACGGCGTCTTCTCGGACGTCTGGAGCGAGGTGAAGAACGCGGGCGCGAAGAAGATCAGCCTCTCGACGCGCAACGACTGACCCGACGAACGGGCGTACAGCCATGCCGACCCCCACGACCTACCGCATCCCCGACGCGAAGCACGAACAGAAGTGGAGCACCCTTCTCGGGGCGGCCTTCGCGTTCGTGCTGTTCGTGCTGATGGCGTTGGCACAGATGCTGGGAGACGTGGAGCCGCCGAAGCAGACGCTCGACGAGACGCTGGTGGCGTTCGCACCCCCAGAGATCGAGGAAGTCGAAGAGGAGCCGCCGCCGCCTCCCGAGGAGGAGGAGCCGCCGCCCGAGCTCGAGGCCGAGCCGCCCCAGCTCTCGCTCGACCAGCTCGACATCGCGCTCAACCCGGGCACGGGTGGCTCGCTGGCGGGTGACTTCGCCATGCCGACGATCGGATCGTCCGCGAGCGATCTCGGCACCGAGGACTTCGTCGACTTCTCCGATCTCGACCAGACGCCTCGGCCGATGGCGGGGGCGAGCCTGAACTTCCCGCGGCGCCTGAAGAAGAAGGCCGTCAGCGGGAAGGTCGTGCTGTTCATTCAGCTCGATTCGGACGGCCGCGTCCTCGACGCGAAGGTCGATTCCTCGACGCTGCCGAAGTTCGACGCCGTCGTGCTGTCCCAGGTGAAGAAGTGGAAGTTCACGCCGCCCACGAAGAACGGCCAACCGGTGAAGGCCCAGGCACGCCTCCCCATCCCGATCAACATCCGAGGCTGATCATGATTCGATCGACTGCCACCACCCTCGCGCTGTCGCTCAGCGTCTTGCTCTGGCTCGGGGCTGCGGCCTCCGCTGAGGAGATCACGCCGCCCTGGGACGAGCAGAGCGTCCTCAGCGACCCCGAATGGCGGAAGCGCTTCCTCGGGAGCTACGGCTTTCTCTCCGGAGCGGAGCCGAGTGTCTCGGGCACCGAGCTCGAGCTGCTGCGCGAGGTGATCGACCTGATGCAGGCGAACCCGCGCGCCGCCGAGGCGCGCCTGGTGGGCGTCTCGGGCGGCACCAGCAGCGCAGCCCTCGATTTCGTGCTGGCCAATCTCCAGTTCCAGAACGGGAACACCGAGAAGGCCGCGAAGACCTACGAGCTGGCCCTGTCGAAGTTCCCCGACTTCCGGCGGGCCCACAAGAACCTCGGACTCGTGCGCGTGCAGGGCGGTGACTTCGCCGGCGCCGCAGAGCACCTGGCTCGCGCGGTCGAACTCGGCGATCGAGACGGCAAGAACTTCGGCCTGCTCGGCTACTGCCATCTGAATCTCGAGAACTACGTGGCTGCGGAGGAGGCCTACCGCAGCGCGATCCTGCAGGAGCCCGAGACCCAGGACTGGCAGCTGGGGCTCGCCCGCGCCCTCCTGTCCATGGAGAAGTACGAGGAGGCGGCGGCCCACTTCAGCTCCCTGATCGAGAAGAACCCCCAGGACGCGACGCTCTGGCTGCTCCAGGCGAACGCCTACGTCGGCCTCGAGAAGCCGGAAGAGGCCGCGGTGAATCTCGAGGCGGTCCGGCTGCTCGGGAAGGCGCAGACGAGCAGTCTGGTGCTGCTCGGCGACATCTACATGAACGCCGGCATGCCCGAGTTCGCGAAGAGCGCCTACCTCGAAGTGGTGCGGACCGACCAGTCGGGGACCCAGTTCCACGCCGCCTACCGCGCAGCGGATCTGCTGATCCGCACGGGATCCCACCGCGATGCCGAGGAGGTCCTGGCCTCGATCGACAAGCGCTACGAGAGCCTCTCGAAGGACGACGAGTTGAAGGTGCTCACGCTGAAGGCGAAGGTGGCGCGCGCGCTGGGACGGAAGAAGGAAGCCGCGAACTTGCTGGAGTCGATCGTCGGTCGCGACGGCACGCGTGGCGAGGCACTCCTCGAACTCGCGCGCTATCGCAAGGGCCAGGGCGAGGTCGACCGCGCCCTGCTGCTGCTGGAGCGCGCGCAGAACCTCGATGGCTTCGAGTACGCCGCGCTGCTGGAGCGCGCGCAGCTGCTCGTCACGCGCAGCGACTACACGAACGCCGCTCAGCTGCTGCGCGAGGCGCTGCAGATTCGCGACGAGCCTCGGGTGCAGCGGTTCCTGGCGCGCGTCGAGGAAGCCGCACGCGGCACCTGAGCGCCGCGGGAGGGCTGGCGAAGCGGCGAGAGGCTGGCAAGCTTCGCCGCGTGAGGGGGCGCAGCGATTCTCGGAGCCGGCGCGGACTCGCGGGGCTCGCCGGGGGCTGCGCGCTGTGGGTCGCGATCGCTGCCACCGCCGAAGACGCCGTGTACCGCGCCGCTGATCCGGACCACCCCGAGATCACCGCCGCCTCGCTGGCGGAGGCCGAGCGCTTCTGGCCTCACGAAGTGCGCACGCTCGAGCCCTGGACGCCGACGGGTGCGGGGGATGCGCTCGCGCCGGGCCCCGCTCGGCTGGTGCGTGTCGAGGGCGATCACGCTCGTCTGGACCTCGGCGAGGCGGGGGTCCACGACGTTCCCATCGCCGTCACCGACGTCGTGGCCCGCGCGAACCTGGTGCGGGTGGGAGCCCTGGAGAAGGTGGCGCCCAACGCCTTCGTCGTCCTGGGGAGCCACCTGCTGGACGCGACCGGCAAGGACGCCGGTGCGCACGCGCTCGACCCTGGGGAGTACGACACGTTCCTGTGTCTCTTTGCCGAGGTCGTCTCGCCCGAGTTTCGGGCCGTCGCCGAGAGCCTCTCGGATCTGACCGAACGCGAGGACCTCCAGATCGTCCTGGTTCCGCAAGACGACCGCCGCGATGCCCGCGTCTGGCGTCGCCTGCGCGAGGTCGGCTTGGCCGTCCCGTTCGTGCTGCGCACGGAGGCCGCCGCGCGGACCCGCACGTTGCTCGACCCGGGGACGCCGATGCCCCAGGTCCTGCTGCTGAGCGCCGAGGGTCGCGTTCTCTACCAGAGCGTATGGCGACCGGAGCCGCCGCCCGCGCCCGCCGAGGCGGACGGGGCGCAGGACGCGCTTCGCTAGCACGAAAAAGAAAGGGGGCTCGCGCAGCGCGCGAACCCCCTCTCGGACCGAAATCGGTCGCCGCTAGCGGCGCTTGATTCCGTGCCCCTCGACGTAACGGCAGTGGTTGCCGTAGATGATCGAGAGGTAGGGCGAGCCTCCGATGATGCTCGCCGCCGGATTCGGCAGGAAGAACGCGTTCTCGAGACCCTCGTAGGTGATCTCGTTGAGCAGGTGCTCCGCACCGGCACCCTGCAGCGCCTGCTGCTGGGCATCCATGTACGACGGCATGTTGAATTGCATGCCGAGGATCACTTGCTCGCAATCCTTCCCGGACGCGATCTTCGTGAACATCACGTCCGAGGGCTTGAGTTCAATGACGTTCGCCGTACCCGGGTGCTGCGTGCCACCCCGGTTCGCGCAGGCCGGAAGCATGAGGCCCGCCACGAGGACGAGGCCGATGACGCTGATGAATTTCTTGGTCATGTCGGTTCCTTTCCTCCAGGCGATGCCTAGAACTTGGCTCCCGTACCTTCCACCCAACGGCAGTGGTCGGCGATCACGAAATAGTCGTTCTCGACGCCTTCATACAGGCGCTTGTTGATCAGGTGGGTTCCACCCGAGGCGCTCAGCGCCTGCTGCTCGGCCACCGCATAGGACGGCGCCTCGAACTGGATGAGCTTCATGATCTGCATCTTGCAGTCCTTGCCCTCACCCACACCGGTCATCTTGTAGTCGCGCTTGCTCATCTTCAGCACGACACCGTCGGCGCCACCGGCCACGGGCAACTTTGCCGCGCAACCGACGCTCACCATCGCTGCGGCGGAGACGCCCGCCACGAGCCATCTGCTCAGTCTCATGATTTCCCCCCAAAAGACTCGTCACCTCGCACATTGCGAGGTGGGGGGCCCATGCGTTCCGGTTCGCACTCGAACCGGTACGGCACCTCTCGGACCCCACGGAAGGGTCCTCAGCCTCTCGGGCCGCGTCAAGGTGCAAAAAGCCAACAGTTCTGATGATTTCGAGGTCGTATTTGCGAACGGGGCCGGAATCGGATCCCCCCAGGGGAAATGACGGCGTCTTCACAGGACCGTCACACGATCGTACGGGTGCGGACAACTCCGGTGCCTAGGTTCTGGGCGGCTCTTCAACGGATGGGAGGAATCGAATTGAAGTCCGCACTCCGCCTCGGGTTCGTCGCGCTCGGAACCCTGCTGCTCGCCGCTTCCGCCTCGGCGCGGGACCAGATTCGCATCGTCGGGTCTTCCACGGTCTACCCCTTCGCGACGGCCGCGGCCGAGGAGTTCGGCCGCAGCAGCGAGTTCAAGACCCCCATCATCGAGAGCACCGGCACCGGCGGCGGGATGAAGCTGTTCTGTGCTGGCGTCGGCGTCGAGCACCCTGACGTGACCAACGCATCACGCCGGATCAAGCAGTCGGAGGTCGATCTCTGCGCGAAGAACGGCGTCGAGTCGATCACCGAGATCAAGATCGGATACGACGGGATCGTGCTGGCCAGCTCGAAGAAGACGGCGCGGCAGACGCTGACCCTCCGCCAGATCTTCCTCGCGCTCGCGAAGGAAGTTCCGGCGCCGAACGGCGAGCTGATTCCGAACCCGAACAAGACCTGGAAGGACGTAGACCCGAGCCTTCCCGACATCAAGATCGAAGTGCTCGGACCGCCGCCGACCTCGGGTACCCGAGACGCCTTCAACGAGCTCGCTCTCGAAGGAGGCTGCAAGACCTTCCCCGATCTCAAGGCGCTCAAGGGCAAAGACAAGTCGAAGTACAAGCAGGTGTGCCGATCGGTGCGCGAGGACGGGGCCTACGTCGAGGCCGGTGAGAACGACAATCTGATCGTCCAGAAACTCGTGGCCAACCCCAACGCCCTCGGCATCTTCGGCTTCAGCTTCCTCGACCAGAACGCGGACCGGATCCAGGGCAGCCTCGTCGGGGATGTCGAGCCGACCTTCGAGAACATCGCTGATGGGAAATACCCCGTGTCGCGTTCCCTTTACATCTACGTGAAGAACGCCCACGCCGATTCGATCCCCGGGATTCGCGACTTCATTGCCGAGTTCACGAGCGAGAAAGCGCTCGGCGATCTCGGGTACCTCGCCGATCGCGGCTTGATTCCCGCCCCGAAGGCAGAGCGGATGAAGTACCGTGCCGATGCGGAGAGCCTGACCTCACTCAAGCTCGCCGCCGGTCACTGATCCGCCGGCTCTGGTGACCCGCCGGGTGGCTTTGCGGTCGCCGGGTGGGTCGCAGAGGGCCATGCTCCGAATCGGTTCTCCGGGCCGTCGCCAGGTCGAAGCGATCGCTCCGTTCTCGTACCCCCTCGACTGAGCCGGCCCCAGGAAGACCCCCCATGCTGCTCGGGCTGCTTCTCGCGATCGTGCTGGCGCTGGCCGGTTCGGCCTACGTGCTGGGGAAGCGAAACGTGCTGGCCCTGGCGGCGGAGGCTGGACGACGGCCCCAGTCCCTGGCCGGCTACTACGGCTGGTATGCCGCCCTGTGGTGCGGGATCCCCGGGCTCCTGGCCGCCACCCTGTGGTTGGCCTTGGCGCCGGGTTGGCTCGAGTCGACCGTGCTCTCCGAGTTGCCCGCGAACGCGATCCCGGAAGAGCCCGCCGCGCTCGACCTCTTCATCAACGACATCGAGAACCTGGCCAGCGGCAACATCGCCTCCGGGACGGCGGGCCCCGAGGTTCGCGCGGCCGCAGCCCGCTACACCGAGCTGCGCTCTCAGGCCACCTGGGCGGCCGGGCTACTCACCGCCGTTCTCGGCTTCGGCGGCGCCGCCCTGGGGCTGCGTCGCATCCGTCCCGATCTCGCGGCCCGGGTGTGGGTCGAGCGCGTGCTGCAGGGTTTCTTGATGCTCTGCTCGACGGTCGCGATCCTCGTGACCGTCGGCATCGTGCTCTCCCTGGTCTTCGAGACGTTGCGCTTCTTCGAGAGCGTGAGCGTGAGCGAGTTCCTGTTCGGGACCCATTGGAGTCCGCAGACGGCGCTGCGCGCCGATCAAGTCGGGAGCTCCGGGTCCTTCGGCGCGATTCCGGTCTTTGCCGGCACGCTCCTGATCACCCTGATCGCCATGCTCGTCGCGGTGCCGATCGGACTGATGTCGGCGGTCTACATGACCTTCTATGCGAGCGCGCGGACCCGGGACATCGTGAAGCCGCTGCTCGAGATCCTCGCCGGCGTTCCGACGGTGGTCTACGGCTTCTTCGCGGCGTTGGTCGTCGCACCGGCGGTCCGCGGGTTCGGAACCCGGCTGGGCCTCGACGTGGCCTCGGAGAGCGCGCTGGCCGCGGGCCTGGTGATGGGAGTGATGATCATCCCGTTCATCTCGTCCCTTTCCGACGATTCGATCACCGCGGTTCCGAAGTCGCTGCGAGACGGTTCTTTCGGGCTCGGCGCGACGCGCTCCGAGACGATCCGGCTCGTGATCCTGCCCGCTGCGCTGCCGGGCATCGTTGGCGGGGTGCTGCTCGCCGTGTCTCGGGCGATCGGCGAGACGATGATCGTGGTGATGGCCGCAGGCCTCGCCGCGAACCTGACGATCAACCCGCTGGAGGCGGTCACTACCGTCACCGTCCAGATCGTCACGCTCCTGACAGGCGACCAGGAGTTCGACAGCGCGAAGACCCTGGCGGCGTTCGCGCTCGGCCTGACGCTCTTCGTGGTGACCCTCGCACTCAACGTGGTCGCCCTGCGCATCGTGAAGCGATACCGGGAGCAGTATGACTAGCGAGAGCCCCGGAGCGCGCTGGTCCTCGCAACGCATGAAGAACCGCATGCGGCGGCGACTTCGCGCGGAGCGGAACTTCCGTGCGGCTGGCTTCACCGCCATCGGCCTCGCCATGGCCGGCCTCGCCATCCTGCTCGGCAGCATCCTCTCGAACGGCCTGGGCGCCTTTCGGGCGACCGAGGTGCGACTGGATGTCACGTTCGACCCTGCGCACTTCGAGGGGCTAGAAGGTCTCGAGGGTGACGAACGCGATCGATTCCTGGCGCGCGTCAACTACGCGTTGCTGGTGCGCGACGCGATGCGCGAGCTCTTCCCCGAGGTCGAGGGCCGCCGCAACCTCCGCAAGCTGATGGGCCTGGTCAGCTCGGGAGCCCGGAGTCAGCTTCGAGAGATCGTCGAAGCGGACCCGGGCGTGATCGGGTCGTCGGCGACGCTCTGGGTGCCGGCGGACGACGATGTCGACGTGTATCGCAAGGGCGGCATCTCCCGGGAGGTGGCCGAGGACGATCGCCGCCTCTCCGACCAGGAACTCGCCTGGATCGACCGCCTCGACGCGGAAGGTCGTGTGCGGAGCGTCTTCGCCACGCGTTTCCTGACTTCCGGGGATTCTCGCGAACCCGAGCTCGCGGGGATCTGGGGCGCCGTCGTGGGCTCGTTCCTCACGCTGATGGTCACTCTGTCGATCGTGTTTCCGCTCGGCGTTTCGACGGCGGTGTACCTCGAGGAGTTCGCTCCGAAGAACCGGGTGACGGACATCATCGAGGTCAACATCAACAACCTGGCCGCGGTGCCCTCGATCGTGTTCGGGCTGCTCGGTCTGGCGGTGTTCCTCAACGCCCTGCATCTGCCCCGATCCGCGCCCGTGGTGGGCGGCATGACGCTGGCCCTGATGACCCTGCCTACGATCATCATCACCGGGCGCGTCGCGATCGAGGCGGTCCCGCCTTCCATTCGCGAGGCCGCCCGCGGCCTCGGTGCGTCGCCGCTGCAGGTGGTGGTCCACCACGTCTTGCCCCTCGCGCTGCCCGGGATCCTGACCGGGACGATCATCGGCATGGCCCGGGCACTGGGGGAGACCGCGCCCTTGCTGATGATCGGCATGGTCGCGTTCATCGTGGACATTCCGTCGAGCCTGAACGAGGCGGCGACGGCCCTTCCGGTACAGATCTTCCTCTGGGCCGACAGTCCCGAGCGCGCCTTCGTGGAGAAGACTTCCGGCGCGATTCTCGTACTCTTGGGCTTCCTGATCGTGATGAACGGCGCGGCCATCTGGCTCCGACGCCGATTCGAGAAGAGCTGGTAGGCTTCATGCAAGAACCTCACCTGGTGACCGAAGTCATGACCCAGAAACCAGCGTCCGATTCCGCTGGATCGGCCACGGAGTCAGCGAACGGCGCGGCGGAGGTCAAGATGTCCGCTCGTTCGGTGGACGTCTTCTACGGCGACAACCACGCCATCCAGGACGTCGAGCTGGACATCCTGCGGGACGAGGTCACCGCCCTGATCGGGCCCTCCGGCTGTGGGAAGTCGACCTTCCTGCGCTGCTTCAACCGGATGAACGACACGATCGCCGGGTGTCGGGTCACGGGGGAAATTCGCTTGGATGGAACCTCCATCTACAGCGAAGTGATGGACGTGGAGCAGCTGCGTGCCCGTGTGGGCATGGTCTTCCAGAAGCCCAACCCTTTCCCGAAGTCGATCTTCGAGAACGTCGCCTACGGGCCGCGAATCCACGGCCTCGCCGACGATCGCTCCGAGCTAGAGGGGGTCGTCGAGACGAGCCTCTCCCGGGCGGGCCTCTGGGACGAAGTGAAGGATCGCTTGGACGAGGCGGGAACGGCGCTGTCTGGCGGGCAGCAGCAGCGGCTTTGCATCGCGCGCGCGATCGCCGTCGACCCCGAGGTTATCCTGATGGACGAGCCCTGCTCGGCCCTCGATCCGATCGCCACGGCGCGCATCGAAGAGCTGATCTACGAGCTGCGCGGTCGGTACGCAATCGCGATCGTGACCCACAACATGCAGCAGGCGGCACGGGTGTCCCAGCGAACGGCGTTCTTCCACCTCGGCGTGCTCGTCGAGTACGGCCGCACGGACGAGATCTTCACGAACCCGAAGGAGCAGCGCACCAGCGACTACATCACGGGGCGCTACGGATGAGCCGACTCTTCGACAGCGTTCTCGAGGAGCTGCGCGAAGACCTCTACCGGATGGGGAGTCGCGCCGAGGCGATCCTCGACAAGGCCATGCGCTCGTTCTGGGACCGCGATGTCGACCTCGCACAGCAGGTCGCGGACGACGACATCGAGATCGATCGGCTCGAGGTGGCGATCGACGAGCGCGTGCTGAAGGCGTTGGCGCTCCAAGCCCCCGTCGCCGAGGACCTCCGCGAGGTGATGGCGGCGAAGATGATCGCCACGGACCTCGAGCGCGTCGGCGATCTCGCGCGCAACATCGCGAAGAGCGCGCGGCGCATCAGCAGTCACCCGAGCATGCCGTACCCCGCGGCGCTGACCACCCTGGCACGCGCGGCGCAGCGCGTGCTTCGGAGCTCACTGGATGCCTTCAGTCGAACGGACGCGGACCTCGCTCGCGCGGTGATGGCCGAAGACGACACGATCGACGGAATCCAGGACGAGGTCGTGCAGAGCATGCTGCGCGAGATCCAGCTCCACCCGGAGAAGGCGTCGCAGGAAGTGGACGTCATCATGGTCGCGAAGCATCTGGAACGCGTCGGCGATCACGCCACGAACATCGCCGAAGACGTGATCCTGGTGGCCGAGGCGCGCAACGTGAAGCACGCCGCCAAGTTGGAGCGTGCCGACGCGAACGCGCGGCGCTAGCGACCGGTCAGCAGCGCGTCGCGAACCGACGCGTCGAGCGGACTTTCGCCGAGCCAGATCGCGAAGTACGCCGAAGCGAAGTCGGCGCCCGGGATGCTGCCGAGGGGCACGTCGTTCTTCGCGAGCACGGTGCCGTTGCCCGGCACGTAGGTGAGCGAGTAGCGATCGCCCGGTGCCACGTCCTCGTAGAGGGCGTTCAGCTGGCGCAGACGCGGTCCGAGGGTCGCAAGGGTCGCGTCGTCGACGTTCTCGCGGAGCATGGCGTCGCCCGCCTCGGCGATGTCCTGCCCCCGCAGATTCCAGAAGTACTCGAGCTCGAGGCGCTTCGGCACGTCTTCCAGGGCCTGCGCACCCGGCGTCTCGTCTTCGAGGTAGAGCGCCGCGACGTAGGCCTTGATCACCCAGCGGTAGCGATGCAGCGCGAGTCCATGCAGGGACAGCTCGACGTCGCCCGTGTCCACGCGTTCTGCGAAGCGCACCCCTTCCAGGGTGGCGGTCGAACCGGGCAGTGCGAACAGGCAGGCCGCGAGCAGGGCCAGCAGGCCCGTGGCCCGGCGCCGGACGAGGGCGGGCCGGAGGCGCAGTCGGTGCACGGGAATCCTCTCGAAGGGCGCGGCAGCCATGACCGACTCATCGGTCGGGCGGCGGAGCCCCTGAAACCGCGGGGCTCCGAAAACGGGATCGGCCCCTCGAGCGGCGCCGTCAGTGCTCTCAGACTAACCGCGCCGCCCAGGGATTCACGCCGGCGGGCGGGTCTGTGCAGCCCCCGGGGAGGGCTACCCGAACTCGACGACCGCGCTTCCCGGCGTCGTGTTCTTGCCGTCTGCGTTCGTAGCGGCGAGCTCGACCTCGGCCCGTTGCTTGCCACCTTCCTCGAACTTGCGCGTCACGCGCCCGGTCAGGGTCAACTCACCGTCGGGCAGGTCCATGCCCCGGTACTGACACGAGAGCTTCACGATGCGCCCGCCGTGGTCGAGCCAGTTCGAGACCAGCTCGCCGAGGGCGGCGTACTTGAAACGACCGTGCACGATGATCGAGCCGATCGCCTGGCTCTGGGGAAAGTTGTAGTCGTGGTGGAGCGGGTTGAAGTCGCCGCCCCCCGCCGAGTACTTCACGAGCTGCTGCAGGCTGGGGGCCTTCTTCAGCACCGGCAGTTCGTCGCCTTCTTTGAACGCGTCCCAGGAAAGCGGCATGGCAGGGCTCCTAGTAGTAGATGGCCTGGCTGCGCTGGACAGCCACGACGACATCGTCCTGGTTCTTGTAGGTGGTGGTGCCGGTCACGACGAGCATCTGGCCCGTCGTCTTGCTCTGCTTGACCGACAGGTCCGAGATCTGGCTCGACACCTGAAGCGTGTCGCCGGCGCAGATGTCGGCGAAGTACTCGGTCTCGGCGCCGCCATCGAGCACGTTCTTGAGCCCGTGCTTCAGCCGCGGCCCGGTCTCTCGCGGGCCGCTGAAGGTCTCGTCGCTCTTTCCCGGGATGAAGACGGGCGTGCCCAGGTAGGTGGGAGGGCAGGGGAGCGAGCGGTAGCCCGCGGCCTGGGCGGCAGCGATGTCGAAGTACACCGGGTCGGCGTAGCCGACGCCTCGGGCGAAGCCCCGCACACTGGTGGTGGTGACCTCGTAGGTCCAGGGAGACGATTCGACCCCCACGACCGACTGCATCTCGGGGGTGATCTCGAAGTTCTCGGCCACGGCGTTCTCCTTGTGCCCGTGCGCGGACGAAGTGGGCGGTCTCGAGAGACCGGAAGGGATGGGAGGGACCCGGATCGGTGGGCGCCACGCCGGCGATTCCACCCCGCTGCACCCGGCCGCCGAGGCGGCGGTTCGAGCCCTTGTGGCGCCTCTTTGTGACACCTAGTCTGTCACTTTGCGCCTGCTAGCGCACCCTTGAAACCGCGTCGGAACCACGTCCGAACGCGCGCCACACCGGAGGTTTCCCCCCCATGGCCCGAGAAGCCGTCATCGTCGACAGCGTTCGCACCGGTCTGACCAAGGCCCATCGCGGCTCGTTCAACATGACCGAGCCCGTCGACTACACCGCCCACGCGCTGCGCGAAGTCGTCGCGCGACACGAAAACCTCGATCCGGCGGAGATCGAGGACGTCAACCTCGGCTGCGGCATCCCGGAAGGCTGCCAGGGCATGAACATGGGCCGCATCGCCGCCATGGCGGCGGGCTTCCCGAAGGAGGTCGCGGCGACGACGGTCACGCGCTTCTGCTCGTCGGGCTCCCAGTCGATCGCGATGGCCGCTCACGAGATCCTGCACGAAGGTGCAGAAGTCGCCATCGGCGCGGGCGTCGAGACGATCACGATGATGCAGGACGGCACGTCCAACCAGAATCGCGTCGTCAACGCCACGGCCCAGAAGCGCTTCCCGGGTCTCTACTTCCCGATGGGCGTCACCGCCGAGATCGTCGCCGAGCGTTACAACATCTCACGCGAGGATCAGGACGCCTACGCCCTGCAGAGCCAGCAGCGCTACGCGGCGGCGGTGAAGGACGGCAAGATCGCCGAAGACATCGTGCCGATGACGGTCACGCGCCGCGTGATGAAGAAGGGCGAAGATCCCTACGAGGAAGAGTTCGTCGTCGAAGCCGACGAGTGCAACCGACCGAACACCACGCTGGAGGGGCTCGCGAAACTCCCGCCGGTGTTCAAGAAGCCGGAAGAGGGCGGATCGGTGACGGCGGGGAACGCGTCTCAGCTGTCGGACGGCGCGTCCGCGACGCTGCTGATGTCGTCGGACCGCGCGAAGCAGCTCGGGATCGAGCCGCTCGCCATCTACCGCGGCACGGCGGTGGCCGGCTGCGGCCCCGAGGAGATGGGCATCGGCCCGGTCTTCGCGGTGCCGAAGCTGCTCAAGCGCCACGGCCTCACCCTCGACGACATCGACATCGTCGAGCTCAACGAGGCCTTCGCGTCGCAGCTCCTGTACTGCCAGCGCGAGCTCGGAATCGACAACGACAAGCTCAACCCCATCGGCGGCTCGATCTCGATCGGGCACCCCTTCGGCATGACCGGGTCGCGCATGACGGGTCAGCTGGTGCGCGAGCTGCGCCGCACGGGCAAGAAGTACGGCATCGTCACCATGTGCATCGGTGGCGGTCAGGGCCTCGCCTCGCTCTTCGAGGCCTGCTGAGTCCGGCGAGTTCCAGGCGCCGCCGGTCCTCGAGGGCCGGCGGCGCTTCGCCGTTCCCGATTCGCACGCCCCCGCTCGGCGCGGGCGGCCTGCCGTGGAGGAATCGATCATGAGCCATGCCGCAAACGCGCTCGCGCTCTTCCAGAAGCACATCGGAAACGAAGAAGGGGTGGGCGAGTGGTTCCAGGTGGACCAGGCGCGCATCAACGACTTCGCCGATGCGACGCTCGACCATCAGTTCATCCACATCGATCCGGAGAAGTCGGCGAAGCTCTCGCCCTACAAGGTGACCATCGCCCACGGCTTCCTCACCCTGTCGCTGGTGCCCTACCTCGGCGGCAAGGTGCCCCCGGTAGAGCCGAAGGCCTACGAGGGCGTCGTCATGGGCGTGAACTACGGCCTCGAGAAGGTCCGCTTCCCGAACCCGGTGAAGGTGGATGCGAAGGTGCGCGCACGGCGCACGCTGGCCGGTGTGGAGCAGAAGGCGCCGAACACCCTGCAGCTGAAGCAGGTGGTGACGATCGAGATCGAAGGCGAGGACAAGCCGGGCTGCGTCGCCGAGACGCTGACGCGGCTGATCTTTTCCGACTAGTCCCTCCCTTCCTCCCAGCCCTCGGTGAACGCGGGCAGCGGGAGTTTGCTTGCGGTCTGCGTGAGGCTCGCGGCGGCCGTGTCCCACCGCGGAATGGCTCGCTGCGGTGCAGGGGTGTCGTTCGACGGCGGTTCCTCCGTTCGCGCCCCGAGCATCTTGCTCGCCTTCTCTCGGGCTGCGCTGAGTTCCGCTTTGGGACACGGCCGCCGCTCGCGCGCCGGCGCGTCCGCACTCGCTGTACTCGCGCGGACGGCGGGTTCCGGGTTTCCGGAGCGGAACTCAGCGCAGCCCGCGGGAGCGCGCGCTGCGCCTCGACGACGCGCGTGAGGGAGAGATGGGGTGGGGCGCGCAGAGGCCGCAGCGAGCCATTTCGCGGAGGGGAGCCCGGACCCACCGTCCGGCGCCCAGCCGCATCTCGGCGTGACGCTGCCTGTGTTGCTTCTGTTCTGCCGGTGGTTGAAGGGGCGTTGCCGGTTGTCGACGGGGTTTGCCGTGGTTCGTGGTGGGATCGGTGGGCCGGGCGGCCGATGGAGGAGGAATGCGTCTCCTCGCTGCCATCGCCGTGTTCGCGTGCGCCTTCGCCGCCGCGTCGGAGCCCGCGCAGAAGCCCGCGTTCGCCGAGGGCGATGTCATCTCCTTCGAAGAGATCGAGAAGCTGCGGCCGTTCCTGCCCGGGCCCTTCTGGCAGCACCGCGACTACTTCTTCTTCGACGGGATGCAGCTCGAGATCGGTCCCACGATGGCCGACTACTCGCCGCCGGCCGCCTGGCGGGAGGCGAGCGCGAAGCACGCAGGCGAGGCCCGTATCGGGCCGGACGGCAGCCTCGAGAACTACACCACCGGGCGGCCCTTCCCCGGGCCCATCGACTGCGCCGGAGATCCGCACGCTGGCGTCAAGACGATGTGGAACTTCAGCTATCAGTGGGAGGGCGCCGGCGCCAACGCGCGCTTCCTGTATTCCTACTGGGACCGCGGCGAGCAGCTCCCGCTCTACTACCAGGGGCGCGCCCAGTTCGTGAAGCTGTCGCGGCGGGTCGAGCCGCGCTACCAGGCCACCGAAGGGGACGTGTTCCGCGGCGAGAAGCGACGCAACGCCGGGGGCCCGACCGTCGACGAGCCCTTCGACGCGCGCGGGATTACGCTCCTCACCTTCCGCTACAAGTCGTCGGACCTGCCTCGGAGCGAGGCCCGCAACGACGACACCTGGGTCTATCTGCCGAGTCTGCGCCGGGTGCGCCGGATCTCGACGGCCCAGCGCACCGACGCCGTCTCGGGCACCGACTTCACCCTCGACGATCTCTTCAGCTTCAACGGCGTCGTGCCCCAGTACGATTGGACCTGTATCGGAGAGGCTCAGATGCTCGGCCCGATGAATACGCGCGCGAAGGCGTATCCCTACGCCGACGACTACGCCTTCGGACCCCACGGCATCTCTTTCGCGAACGATCGCTGGGAGCTCCGCGACGTCGTGACCATCCGGATGCGTCCGAAGAACGACGACCATCCCTACAAGTACAAGGACATCGTCCTCGACAAACAGACACTCACGGCGATGTACTCGTTCGCCTACGACCAGAAGGGTGAGATCTGGAAGATCATCACCCACAACAAGCGTTGGAGTGAGGACCACTCGCTCACCGGGGCCTACTACCCGGGCTGGGAGGGCGTTCCCGAACCTCGGGACCTTCACGTCGTCAGCGACGTGATCCTCAACGTTCAGACGGGGACGGGGAATCGCATCGAGTTCTGGGACCGCACGGGCGCTCCGATGGCGTCGAAGGCGAAGATCCGCCGCTTCATCGACGTCGGGCGACTCAGTAAGGGACGCTAGACCAGCGAGACCCGCGCGTTCCCCGTAGCTTTTCGCGCCGCCCCTCGATAGGGTGACACGCGAACTTCGCTCGGAGGAACCGATGGCCGTCCCCAACCGCAAAGCCCTGCTCGAGTGGGCGCACAACTACGTCGACCTCTGGAACGCCGGCGACAAAGAGGCCTGGACGGCGAACTGGAAGAAGGTCGGTCCCGGCGAGTTCCGCATGCTGGATCCCGTCGGTACGCCCGAGAAGGTGGGCTTCGAGCACTGCTGCCTCGACTCCTGGGGGCTCTTTCAGGACCGTGTGAAGTTCAAGTTCCACAACGACATCGTGCTCGTGAACGGCAACGAGGTGGCCTGGGTTCTCGAGAACCACATCACCACCGACGGCGACACGATGATGTCGACCAGCATCGAGACCTATCGCTTCGAGGAGAACGGTGACGTCACGATCCGCACCTACTACAAGGTGCCGGCCCGCGACGACACCGAGCTCGGCGAGATGTTCCAGACCTACCTGCCCCAGTAGGCGAGCGTCAGCCTCTCTCGAAGCGCGGCCCTCGCGCCAGCCGGATCGGACCGCGCGCCGTGGTCGGGTCGACGGGCTTGCCGTGTTGCCGCCAGACGACGCGTCCTTCGTGCGCGAGGCGCCGCGCGGCCGCGCGCACGTCGTTCATGCGCGGTCGCCAGGCATCGGGCCAGAGCGTGCGTGCCGGCTCCGACGGGCACACGGTTCCCTGGCGCGCGCCGAGCAGGGCCAGGATCGCCTGCTCGACGCGTTCGCCGCCGCCGCGGCGCGCTTCGCGCCGACAGCGCGCGCCGCAGTACCTCACCTGGGGCCAGACGCGCTGCCACTTCCGGCGCCAGCTGAAGGGGCGGCCGCAGTGGCTGCAGAGTTTCGTCTCGCCCTGTTTGCGAAGTAGATCCCGCCGGCCGCTCACACCTTCCCTCGCGAGAGCCCGCGGAGCAGCTGGTTCGCGCGCTCGAGGGTGGCGTCTCGATCGCGGAGCTTGTCCAGGCTGCGGACGGCCATCGAGGTGCGCGGGTTGCGCGCGAGCCGCTCGCGATGGCGGTCGACGAACCGCCAGTAGAGGGACGAGAGCGGGCAGGCCCGCTCGCCCGTTCGCTGCTTCGGGTCGTAGCGACACGCGCCGCAGTGATCGCTCATGCGGTTCACGTAGGCGCCACCGGCCGCATAGGGCTTCGACGCCATCCGCCCACCGTCGGCGTGGAGTCCCATCCCGATGACGTTCGGGACCATCACCCATTCGGCGGCGTCGACGTAGGAGCGCTCCATCCAGTCGAGGAACGCCTGGGGCCGCACCTCGGTCAGCAGGGCCAGGTTCGCCAGGACCATCAACCGTTCGATGTGGTGGGACCAGCCGCGCGCCCGGACACCACCCACCGCGTGCGCGACACAGCGCATCTCGGTCCGCTCCGGAGCCTCGAAGCACGGCAGCAGGGCGCGCCGTGCCTCCAGCCGATTCAGGCGGCGGTAGTCGGGCATCCACAGCCAGTAGAGGCCCCAGACGTACTCGCGCCAGCCGATCACCTGACGCAGGAATCCCTCGGCGGAAGCGATCGGGACGTCTCCGGCGCGGTAAGCCTTCTCGACCGCGTCGCAGACCTCGCGCGGATGCAGAAGCCCCAGGTTGAGCGCGGGGCTCAACAGCGCGTGGGCGAGGTGCCAGGAGCGCTCGGTCAGGGCGTCCTGGTGCGGGCCGAAGACCGGCAGGCGTTCCTTCACGAAGTGCCGCAGCTGGCCCAGGGCCTGCCGTCTCGAGGTGGCCCACCAGCCCTCGGGATCGTCGCCGAAGCCCGCATTTCCGAGGTCGTCGAGGACCTCCCGGTCGAGGTCGTCGAGCCGGGCCCGCGGCGGGGCCGGCCAGACGTCGTCGGCCGTCGCCGGCTTCCGGTTCTCGGTGTCGTAGTTCCAGCGCCCCTCGGCGGGCTCTCCATCCTCCATCAGGTAGCCCGTGCGCTCGCGCTGCCAGCGATAGAAGGTCTCCATGCGCAGGCTCTGGCGGTCGCCCGCCCAGGCCCGGAAGGCGTCGGGAGAACACAGGAACTGGTCGTTGGGCACGAGGGACACGTTCCAGTCGGCGAGCGACCTCGCCGCGCCAAATCGAGACGGCGTCATCGCGGTCACGGTGTCCGGGCGGAAGGAGCGGCGGTGTTCCTCGAGCCCGGCCCGGAAGCTCGGCGCGCGTCGGTAGTCGACTTCGAAGCCGCTCTTCTCGAGCTCCCGCGCGAACCGCCGCATCGCCGTCAGGTAGAGGTGCAGGCGTTGCCGGTGCCAGTTCCGCGCCTGGATGCGCCGGTCGCTCTCGATCAACAGGACGCGCACGTCCCCCGGACGACGCCCTCGCAGCGCACCGGTGGCCCGGTTCAGCTGATCCCCGAGCACCCAGACCGTTTCGGTGGCAGGGCTTGCCATCGGGCCGACCCTAGCCGGCGCCGATGGAATCGGGGGCCCTCAGTGAACGATGACGCGCACCGGTCGACGGAAGGTGGTGTGCACGTCGCCCGCGGCCCGCGGTTGCCACGTCGCCAGCGTGCCGCGCTGCTCGAGCCAGCGCACGAGCGCGAACCACTCGGCGTCCTGGAGTTCGATGCACCCGAGGGAGATCGGCTTCCCGAGCTCGAGGGGGTGGGCCCCGCCGTGAATCTGGATCGCGTTGTATCCGAGGGGGATCTTCCCGACACCGAGCGGGCTGTCGCTCGACGGAGCGGTGAAGGTCGCGCCCAGAGCGCGCGCGTGGGGACCCGGCGACCAGCTCGGGTTCCGGATCACCGCCGACGGCCAGAACTCTCCGGCGGGTGTCGGGTGGGACGGGGAACCGATCGCCACCTGAAGCGAGGGTCCGCGTTCGCGTGTGGCGAGGTCGGTGACCTCGAGCCGGTACTCGGAACGGTTGATCTCGACGACGACTCCCGGATCCGCGCTCGCCGTGAACAAGGCGGGAGTCAGCAGGGTCAGCAGCAGCCCATGGGGAAACATCGGTCCAGCTCCTCAGTACGTCGGAGGTCGCCTCTTCACAGAAGGCACCGCGGTGCGCGCGAAGCGCGACCGTTGCAGCAGCGCGGATGAAACTCCGACTTCAAACCAGCCTCTGTGATGAGCGGCACAGCGGAGCTCGGGCTGGAGCAAGAAGGGGAGCGAGGGGGGGAAGGTCGGCGGCGAAGCCGGCCCGCTGCAATACGCATCATCGTCCACGAAACCACCGGTTTGCAACGAAAAACCGGCGTTTCTCCGACGGTGTGACGCGAATTCGGCACGCCTCACCGACGGTGCGGCGGGTCAGGCGCGAGCGCGTTCCGTGACGAGGGCGGCCACGTCGTCGACGAGCCGACGGACCTCGGGATCGAAGAGCTCGTAGGTCAGGGCGAATCCACCGTCGGTGTGGCGGGTGACCACGCCCTCCAGCTCGAAGGGGGCGATCGGCTGCACGAAGAGGTAGAGCCGCACGCGCGTGCCGATCGGTGGCTGGACCGAGCTCTCGTCCAGCCGGGCGCCGGCGTAGGAGATCTCGGCGAGGGTGCCCGCACCCTCCTTGTCCGCCGAGATCAGGGCGTCGAAGCGGGTCCGGAAGCGCGGACTGCGACGGCGTTCCAAGAGCTCAGCCCGCGCGGCCGCCCTGGGAAACGCAGTCGCTCCGTCGCATGAAGCGGGTCCCGTTTCCGAGGCGGCACGAGACCAGGGCGTTGGGATCGCCCGCTTCGGGCTCCTGGGGTGCCGTGTTCAGGCTCTTCGCCCCAGACCACCAGGCCTGGCCCGTGGGCGGGCCCGCTTCCTCACCGTCCTGTCCAGGCGCGCCGCCAGCGGACTTGGTCGGCGCGTCGCCTTCCTTCACCGGGGTATGGGCGTCCATGATTTCGGTGCCCGCATCGAGTTCGTCGAGGACGAAGCAGCCCGAGCAGAGGCCCGCGATCAGGAGCAGGAGGCACCAGCGCATACCCCCGTATCGGCCGCCCACGAGAGCGGCCTGAACGGACGACGCGGCCGCCCCGGGGGCCCTACTCGCCGTCGGCGAAGCGCAGGGCGAAGTGGGGGCAGCTCTGGACCGCCTCGGCGAGCCGCTCCGGGGGGTCGCAAGGCGGGTCGAGCGCCTCGGCCCGGCCCTCGGCGTCCAGGCGGAAACTCGCCGGAGCCCGGAACAGGCACTCGCCGGCCCCGCGACATGCTGATCGGTCCACCGCCACGCGTCGCGCAGCGCTGGGGGTCATTCGCCCTCGTGGAGCCCGAGCACGTGCCCCACGTCGGGCGCAGTTCGGCCCTCGAGGAGCTCGTGATAGACGCGGTCGAGGTCGCCGCGTCCGCCGCGGACCACCTGCAGCGCGCGGTCCGAGAGACCCTGGAACGCCAGGAAGGCCTTGCCCACCCGCTCCTGGAGGCCCGCTGCGCCCCAGTCCTGATGCCGCTTCTGCACCTGCGTCGGCGCGAAGAAGAACTCGGGCTCCGGGCCGGGCATCCCTTCGGGCCGCTGTCCTTCCTTCCAGTGGGTCATGCCGACCACGAGGCTGTGTCGCAGCTGCGCTCCGAAGTGTCGGTGCACCTCGCCGGTGATCGATCCGTTGCCCGCCATGTCCACGTACGCGGTCGGCACGCTGGCGTCGAGGGACGAGATCTCGGGATAGGTGCACACCTGGTCGTAGCAGCCGAGCCCCTCGGTGAAGGAGCGATTGCCGGGTGACGTGAGTCCGATGACCCGGACGCTGCCACGCTGGGCCAGCTGGAAAGCCAGAGCGAAGCCGGTCTTGCTCGATGCGCTCGAGATCACCACTGCTTCCGCCCCGTGGAAGGCGGCATCACCGAGGGCGTCGTCGATCAGGAAGCCCGTCGTGAAGAGCGGGTGCAGCAGCATCTGGGCGGCCTCGCCGTCCGCCCGGTAGCCCGGATCGGCGGCGACGTCGCGGTACTGGTTGTACGTCGCCGCCATGGCCTGCCGGTGCTCCGAGCCGTCGAAGAAGCCCGTCTCCGAGACGCGCACCGGCGCGACGCGCAGGTGGGTCGACATCGGGTAGTAGCCGTAGTAGCGCCCGCCCTCCGCGAGATCCGGGCAACGCGACGCCACGACGTCGGCGAACCCCCAGACCGGGATGCGTCCCCATCCTTCGTCCGCGGGGAAGAAGCTCCAGTAGTTCAGCATGTCGCCCGCTGCGGCGTACGTGACGTTGTTCGCCGTGAGCGCGAAGTGGTCGATGCGCAGCAAGGCCTGTCCGTCGTCGAGGGCGTGGGCGTCGGCAGCGGGCTCGACGAAGCGGGTCTGGCTGTAGTCGTCGCGACGAACCCAGAAATCGCAGGGGGTGGACATCGGAAGCTCCTCTGTTGGGCGCGTTCCGACGGTGGCACGCCCCTGATACACGTGTCAAACCGCCGCCGGGCTAGGCCGGGATGACGAGGTACTCGGCGCGCGGAAAGTGCACGACGACGTCGCCAGCGCGCTCGGTCTCGCGCCGGATCGCGATCTCGTCGACGCCCGAGGGCTCCAGGCGCCCCGTCACTCCGCCCGAGCCCGGCTCTTCGGGCATCACGAACACGGCGTCGCCATAGGCGAGGCCGTCGGGGAGCGATGCCGGCTCGCCCGCGTAGGCCGCGGGTTCGGCTGCGCGCGCGATCTCGATGGCGTCGGCTGCGTCGAGCTCCTGGCGTTCCCCGTGGCCGACGGAACGCACCCGCTCCATCCACGTAGAGAGCGCCTCGTGCGGCTCGAGCACGGCAGCGGTGGCCGGGTGGAACTGCATGAACTGGAGCGTGTGAAAGGCGGCGAGGTCGGCGAGGCACAGGTTTGGGCCCATCAGGTAGGCGCGTCCGTCGTCGAGCTGACCCTCGAGACGCTCGAGGTTCTGCGCGAGCTGCAGGAGCTTCGCGGGCACGATCCCACGGATGCGTTCGATGTCGAGGCCCGGGACCATCTTCTTGCGGTCTTCGACGAAGGCCTCGTCGAACACGCCCCCCAGCCCGAAGAACACCATCACGACCATCAGAAAGCTGGCCTCGGCTTCGCGCGCGAGGCCCCACACCGATGCTGCGTCCCCGTCGGGGAAGAGGCTCGGTTCCGGGTGCAGCGCCTCCAGCGCCTGGACGCACGCCTTCGAGTCGCAATACACGTCGGCGCCCAGCTGCAGCGAGGGGGCGCGGCGGTAGCCGCCCGTCAGCTCGGTGTAGTCGGGCTTCGGCATCACCATCGGGATCTGAACCGACTGCCAACGGAGGTGCTTCACTCCGAAGACGAGTCGGATCTTCTCCGAGTAGGGGGACAGGTCGTAGTGGTGGAGGATCGGGTTGGCCATGGGCGCAGTATCGCGGAGTCCATGGCCCCCGCTACAGTCGAGGACGCGCCTTTTGGGGGTCGGTCTTGCGAATCAGCACCAAGCTGGCGGACATCACGCTCGACGCCTGGGACGGGACGCCCGTCCAGCTGGGGTCCACCTGGCGCGACGCGCCGGTCGTCCTGGTCTTCCTGCGCCACTTCGGCTGACTGTTCTGCCGTGAGCAGGTCGTGCAGTTGCGCGACGCACTCGACGACATCCATGCCCGCGGAGCCGAGCTGGTGATCGTGGGCAACGGGGCCACCCACTTCGCGCGCGCCTTCCGCAAGGAGTTCGAACTCGAAGGGCCGCTGCTGGTCGATCCCGAGCTGCGCGCGTACCGGGCGGCTGGCCTCCGACGCGGCCGGGTCGAGCTGCTGTCACCGCGGCTGCCCTTCCACGCGCTGCGCGCCCTGCGCAGCGGCTCTCGCCAAACCGCGGTCGAGGGCGATGCCTGGCAGCTCGGCGGCGTGTTCGTGCTGAGCAAGGGCGGAGACCTGCTCTTCGAGCATCGCAGCCGCGAAGCGGGAGACCACGCGGCGATCGAAGACGTGCTCGCAGCGTTGGACCCGGCAGCGCCTCCACTGGACGAAACGCCAGCCAGCGATCCCTGGTCCCGGGCCGCGGGACGCGTGCTCTCGCGGCTGGTCGACCCCACCGTGGTGGCTTCCTTCGACAGGACCGGGTTTCGCATCCACGCCCTCGATTTCGAGCCCGGTGCGCTCGATGTTTCGATGGCCGGTCGACGCTGTCTGGTGACCGGGGCGAACGCAGGCCTCGGCTACGAGACTTCCCTGGCGCTCGCGGATCTGGGAGCCGACGTCGTGCTCCTGTGTCGCAGTGCCGAGCGCGGCGAAGCCGCGGCCGAACGCATCCGCGCTGCGACGGGGAACGCGGGCGTCTCCTGCGTCGAGGTCGATCTCTCGGATCTCGCCTCGGTACGTGCGGCAGCAGCAGGCCTCTCGGAACAGCCCGTGGACGTCCTCGTGCACAACGCGGGCTCACTCTCCGACGAACCCGTGTACACGAACGAGGGCTTGGAGCAGACGCTGGCGACCCATGTGGTCGGCCCGCATCTGTTGACGCGCCTCCTGCTTCCCGCGCTGGCACGCGCGCCATTGGCGCGGGTGATCTGGGTGGCCTCGGGCGGCATGTACACCCAGCGCCTGTGTCTCGACGGGCCTCCGTTCCTGGAAGAAGCGGACGCCGAGGAGAGCTCCTTCGACGGCGTGCGCGCCTACGCTCAGGCGAAGCGCGCCCAGGTGATCCTCGCCGAGCGCTGGGCCGACGAGCTGCGGGACACGTCGGTGCGGGTGAACGCGATGCACCCGGGTTGGGCCGATACGGCCGGTGTGCGCGAGTCCTTGCCGCTCTTCCACCGCGTGACCCAGGCCATCCTGCGTACTCCTGCCGAGGGCGCCGACACGATCGTGTGGCTGGCCGCCAGCGAAGCGGCGGCGGAGCCGACGGGACGGTTCTTCTTCGACCGTCGGCCGCGCAGCACCTACTGGCTGCCCGGCACGCGGGAAACCGAATCGGATCGCGCGACCCTCTGGGAGCGTTGCGAAGCCTGGGCCGACGCAGGTCTGGCCGAATGAGCCGCGGGCTCCACTGGTTTCGCAACGATCTCCGGCTCCGCGACAACACGGCCCTCGACGCGCTGACCGCTCAGGTCGACGCCTGCGCGTTCGTCTTCGTCGTCTCCGAGGATTTCTGGCGCGCCGGTGCACGTGCGCGCACGCCGTTCCTGGCGGACTGCCTGGGACGGCTCGCCGACGATCTGGAGGCACGCGGTCACCGGCTGATCGTGCGCAGTGGCGCCCCCGAGCAGGTGCTGCCGGAACTCGCGGGCGAGGCGAAGGCTGAGTGGGTCTCCTTCAACGCGAGTGCGACTCCGATCGGTCGCAGCCGCGACGCGAGGGTGGAGCGCGCGTTCGATGCCGCTGGGGTTCGAACCCTGTCGTGTCGCGACGACGTCGTCTTCACAGCCGATCAGGTGCGCACCCAGCAGGGCGGTGCCTTCGCGGTCTACACGCCCTATCGAAACGCCTGGTGGCGGCGCTGGGAGGACGATCCCCAGTGGCCGAAGCGACGCCGCAGGCTTCCCGAACCGATCCCGGGTCGTCTGGCCAGCGAGTCGCTGCCGAAGCTTCCCGTCGTCGATGAGCGGCCCAAGCTCCCGACCGGCGGCGAAGCCGCGGCCGATCGCCGCCTCCGGCGCTTCCTCGAGGCTGCGGCGGCCCGCTACCACGAGGACCGCGATCGCCCCGACCTCGATGGGACGTCCCGGCTGTCTCCCTACCTCCGGTTCGGGGCCATTTCGGTGCGTCACTGTGTCGCGACTGGTCTGGAGGCGATGGCGTCCGAGCCTCGACTGCGACGTGGCGTCGGCAAGTGGCTCGACGAACTCGTCTGGCGCGAGTTCTACGCCGGCATCCTCGAGACCCATCCGCGCGTCGCTCGCTCGAACCATCGCCAGGAATACGATCGCCTGGTCTGGAACGACGATCCGGCCGGCTTCGAGGCCTGGTGTCGGGGACGGACCGGCTTCCCCTTCGTCGACGCGGGGATCCGCCAGCTCCGAGCCACTGGCTGGATGCACAATCGTGTGCGCATGATCGTGGCCAGCTTTCTGACCAAGGACCTGCTGATCGACTGGCGCCACGGCGAACGCTTCTTCTTCGAGTGGCTCGTCGATGGAGATCCGGCCTCGAACAACGGAGGCTGGCAGTGGGCGGCCTCGACGGGAACCGACGCCCAGCCCTACTTCCGGATCTTCAACCCGACCGCTCAGGGCAAGCGGTGGGATCCGGATGGCGACTACGTGCGCCAGTGGGTGCCCGAGCTGCGCGACCTCCCCGGTGCTTCGGTGCACGAGCCGGAGAAGCGCGACCCGCTCTTCTCGAGTTATCCGGACCCGATCGTCGACCATGCCGAGCGCCGTGCGCTCGCCCTCGAGCGCTACCGCGACGCGCGCGAGGGCGCGGCGTGAGCCCGCGCGTCGCGGCACCGGAGCGCCCCTCGGTCCCGTTGCCGATTCGGCTCGGGGTTTCGTCGTGCCTGCTCGGGCAGGAGGTCCGCTACGACGGCGGCCACAAGCGGGATCGCTACCTCACCGACGACCTCGCCGACTACTTCGAGTGGGTTCCGGTGTGTCCCGAGCTGGAAGCCGGGATGGGCGTGCCGCGTCCCGCCCTGCGGCTCCAGTCCGGTTCGGGCGAGGTGCGCCTGGTCGAGATCAAGTCCGGCGCCGACCGCACGGACGAACTCGAGCGGTTCTCGGCGAAGCGGGTGCGTGCGTTGCGGGGACTCTCGCTCTGCGGGTACCTGCTCAAGAAGGATTCGCCCAGCTGTGGCTGGACGCGCGTGAAGGTCTGGAACCCGAAGGGCATGGCCGAGCGCAAGGGGCAGGGCCTCTTCGCACGGGCTCTCTGCGAGGCGTTTCCGGGCCTTCCGGTCGAGGAAGAGGGCCGACTGCGCGACGCGGCCCTACGCGAGAACTTCATCGAGCGGGTCTTTGCCTACGCGCGCCTCAAGCAGCTCTTCACCGGCCGCTGGACCGCGGGCCGGGTGGTGGCGTTCCACACCGCCCACAAGCTCCAGCTGATGGCGCACTCGCCGGCGGCGTATCGAACGCTCGGCGCGCTCGTGGCCGAGGTGGCGAAGACGTCGCGGGCCGAGTTCCGCGACCAGTACGAGCACCTCTTCATGGAGGCGCTCGAGAAGCGCGCCACACGCGGGCGCAACGCGAACGTGTTGAACCACTGCGCCGGGTACTTCAAGAAGCGGATCGACCCCGACGCGCGCGCAGAGCTCGCCGACCTCGTCGAGGAGTACCGCCAGGGGTTCGTTCCGCTCGTCGTGCCGATCACGCTGATTCGTCATCACGCCCGCATGCACGACACCGCGTACCTGGCCGGCCAGACCTATCTCGAGCCCCACCCGAAGGAGCTGATGCTCCGCAACCACGTGTAGCGTCCCGTCCGAGTCGCTCTCGCGTGGATCCGAACGTAGGCACGGGCGCTCCCGTCTATGCTCTTCGAATGACGAGTGGCGCGGGAGAAACCGTTCGGGTGCGCTTCGCCGGTCTCGAGCTCGAGGACAGTGTCGCGCGCATCGCCGCGGCCGTGGCGCGCGACGGCGGCCGGGCGCTCCTCGTGGGGGGCGCGGTGCGGGACGCGCTCCTCGGACGCGTGGCGGAAGATGCGGACCTGGAGGTGTTCGGCCTTTCCCCCGAAGCCGTGATCGCGTGCGTCCAGCGCGTCGCGCGCGCGGATGTCGTGGGGCGTGGCTTCCCGATCCTGCGATTGCGAGGACGACCGGTCGACGTCACGGTCCCGCGGCGCGGCCGGCCTTCCGGAGATCGCGATTTCGCGTTCGGCGCCGACCCGAGCGCGCGGATCGACGACGCGCTCGCGCGTCGCGATTTCCGCATCAACGCGATGGCCTGGGACCCGCGTAGCGGGGAACTCGTCGATCCCCACCAGGGCGCCGCGGATCTACGCCGACGCCGCCTGCGCCACACCGGGGAGCGCTTCGGAGAGGATCCGCTGCGGGTGCTGCGCGGCATGCAGCTCGTCGCGCGCTTCGCCCTCACACCCGACCCGGACACGATCGCAGTGTGCCGCACGCTATCCCCGGCTGGACTCGCCGCCGAGCGGATCCGCGGCGAATGGCGGAAACTGCTGTTGCAGGGCGAACAGCTCGGAGCGGGCCTGGCCTTCCTCCACGACGCGCATTGGCTGGGCGCCTTTCCCGAGCTCGCGGCGCTGGTCGGCTGCGCGCAGGATCCGACCTGGCATCCGGAGGGCGATGTCTGGGTCCACACGGGTCACTGCCTCGATGCGTTCGCCGAGGCGCGCCTGGGGAACCCGGAAGAAGACTGGATCGTGGGTCTCGCAGTGCTGTGTCACGACCTCGGCAAGCCCGAGACCACCCGCGAACGCGACGGTCGCTTGAGGTCCTACGGCCACGACGCGCGCGGCGTCGAGCGAACGCGCAGCTTCCTCACCCGATTCGCTCCGGAGCCCGCGCTGCTCGATGCCGTCGAGCCCCTGGTCGCGCACCACCTGGCGCCGGCCCAGCTCTACCGCGACCGCGCGCGGGTAGGCGACGCGGCGATCCGACGTCTGGCACGTCGGGTGGGACGGATCGACCGCCTGGTCCGGGTGGCCCGGGCCGACCACGCGGGTCGCCCGCCGCTTCCGCCCGACTTCCCCGCCGGAGACTGGTTGCTCGCTCGTGCGAGCCGGCTCGGTGTCGAGGAGGCGCCTCCGCTGCGCCTCGTCCTCGGGCGCGATCTGCTGCCGCTCGGGATCGAGGGGCGGAGGCTGGGTCGCTGGCTCGCCGCCTGCTACGAAGCCCAGCTCGCCGGCGCCTTCGACTCGACCGAGGCCGGCGTGGCCTGGGTGCAGGCCCGAAACCCGGACGGAGAGCCCCCCGAAACGCCCGAAGAGGCCTGAAAACGCCCGACAGGTCCGCTTGCGGGCGCCAGGGCGGTTACCTAGGCTCCGCGCCGAGAGGTCATAGCGGGCCGTCGCGGCGACACCTTTCCTCGCCATCTTTCTTCGTCCCCTAGAGAATTTTGCCTTTCCTGATCGCGTCCATGCGGCCGGTCAGTCGATGGCTCCGAAGCCCCCCGCTCGGACGATCCGAGCAAAGCTTCAGGGCCCAGCGCCCGCGTTCCACCGGGAACCCGGGCAACAGGACGAACGAGTGAGCAAGAGGCTGTACGTCGGAAATATTCCCTTTACCTGCACCGAAGAGGATTTGCAGGACACCTTCGGTCGCTTCGGCGCCGTGGACTCGGTGGCAGTGATCACCGACCGTGAGACCGGCCGCCCGCGGGGCTTCGCCTTCGTGGAGATGGCCGAGCAGAGCGCCGGCGAAGAGGCGATCCGCGCCCTCGACGGGAGCGACCTCGGTGGTCGCAGCATCGGGGTGACCGACGCCCAGAGCCGCGGCTAGCGCCGATTCCAGACTCCAGGGCGGGGGGGGGTTCCGCCCCGGCCGCTTCTTTTGCACCGCCAGCACCAGGAGACAACCCCATGGCCACCAAATCGCGACAGGGATTCTTGAAGCGCCAGCGCGAGCGAGAAAAGCTCGAGAAGGCCGAGCGCAAGCGCGAAGACCGCGCCATGCGACGCGAAGAGGGCGGCGGGGGTTCTCAGGTGGCGTCCGCGGACGACCTGGCGGGCTACGGCCTCGTCGAAGAGCCCACCGGCGAGCCCGAATAGGGCCCGAATCCGAAGGGGGCCCGAACGGCGCGCCCTTCGCGAGCAGATCGTTCCCCGACGCTCAAACGCGTCGGACGACCACGCTCCCGATCGAGTAGCCCGCCCCGAACGAGCACAATACACCGAGATCGCCCGACGCGAGATCGTCCCGATAGCGGTGGAAGGCGATCACCGAGCCCGCTGAGCTCGTATTCGCGAACTCGTCGAGAATGACCGGTGCTTCGTCCGCCTCCGCCGGGCGTCCCAGCACCGCCTTCGCGATGAACTGGTTCATCGACAGGTTCGCCTGGTGGAGCCACATCCGGCGGACATCCTGGGGGTCGAGCCCCAGGTCCCCGAGCTGGGTGGTGATCTGCTCTGCGACCATCGGGCAGACCTCGCGGAAGACCTTCCGTCCGTTCTGTCGGAAGACCAGTTCGAAGGCGTCGCGCGGCTCGTCTTCGCAGCGGTTCATGAAACCGAAGTCGTTGCGGATGTTGTTCGAGAACTGGGTGCGCAGACGCGTGTCGAGGATCTCGAAGGGAGCGGCGGCGCGGGCAGCGTCGGCCGGTTCGATCACCGCCGCCGTGCACGCATCGCCGAAGATGAAGTGGTAGTCGCGCAGCTCGAAGTTGTTGTGGGCCGACGTGAGTTCCGGATTCACGACCACCGCGCAGCGCGCGTTGCCCCGGGCGACCGCGTCCACCGCGGCCTGGATCCCGAAGGTCGCCGAGGAGCAGGCGACGTTGAGATCGTAGGCCCAGCCCGACGCGCCGAGCGCATGCTGGACCTCGATGGCCACGGCCGGGTACGCGCGCTGTAGGTTCGAACACGCGACCAGCACCGCATCGACTTCGTCGGGTCGGCGCCCGGCCTGGTCGAGCGCCTGCTCGATGGCGGCGACGGCGATCTCGCACTGGATGGAGGGCTCGTTCTCGGTGCGGGTGGGCAGGTGAGGGCGCAGGCGCTCCGGGTCGAGGACTCCCTCTTTGTCGATCACGTAGCGCTGCTCGACACCCGAGGCCTTCACGATGAAGCGCTCGCTCGGGAGGTCGCGCTCCTCGAGGGTGCCGGCCTCGATCTCCGCCTTGTGCTCGAGGTTCCAGCGCTCGACGGCCTGGCTGAGCGAAGCCACCAACTCGGCGTTCGAGATCGCCTCGTCCGGCACCCAGAGCCCGGTTCCGGAGATCACGCAATCGGCCATCCGAATTCCCTCCCCCAGCGGGCCTGACCCCGCGTCACGCGCAGCGTAGCGCGCGTTGGAGGAGGGCCCCGGTTCGCTCGTAAGGCCCTGAAAGATTAGGGCTTTTCCAGTATTCGAAGATTTTTCTCAAGGAATTCGAAGTCGCGCCGAAACGCTCCTTCACGGGTCACACGAACGTGATCCCCCACAGGAGAATCCCCGATGGCCATCCGCCCCTTCGTATTCGGCGCCCGACTTCGAGACAAGGGACGCACCGTGCGCGTCCGCAGCCAGGAGAAGAATCCCAAGCGCTACGTGGTCGAGGACTCGGCGAAGGGCCGCCCGACCCGACGGCGCGACCATCCGAGCCTGCAGGGCGCGCTGCGTGATGCGGCGCGCAGCTGGCGTGGTCGCCTGAACTAGAAGCAGTCTCATCAACCCCTCCCGTCGCCTGGCACCCGCCTTCGACCCGATCTCTGTGTTGGAAAATTCGCCGTACCGCTCGGTACGCTTGCGATTTCGCGCCTTGATCTCGGGCCGAATTCGAGCACCGGGCTCGGTCCAGGGTTAATGAGACTGCTTCTAGCGCCCTCGCGCGGAGCGGCGCCGAGGGACTCCACCGCAGCAGTCGCGGGTCAGGAAGTCCAGCAGGCGCTGCATCTCCGCGAACTCCGGGCGGTAGATGCGCGAACGGCCGACGCGTTCGCAGGCCACCAGGCCGGCCGCCCGCAGCTCCTTCAGATGGAAGGAAAGGGTCGCCGAGGGGATCTCGAGGTGTTCGCTGATCTCCCCCGCGGCCAGCCCGTCCGGCCCCGCCTCGACGAGCAAACGAAACACGTCGAGCCGGGTCTCCTGAGCGAGCGCCGCCAACGCCGTCACGGCCTGGGTCGTTTCCATCCTTCCAGCGTTCTAGAGAGGTCGACGGCTGTCAAGTCGCGGCCCCGGGCTCGCGCTTTCGTCGGGGTTGCCGCACGCTTCGGATTCCGGTGCAAGAGTGATTCCGGAGCAAGGAGGCCGCTCGTGAAGGACATCCTCGGCTACGCCGGGACCCGCTGTGTCGTCGTGGGCGCGGCGTCCGGTATGGGCGACGCCTGTGCGCGTACGCTGGTGGACATGGGGGCCGAGGTGATCGCCCTCGACATCGCGCCGATCACGGCCCCGGTAAAGCAATCGATCGAGGTCGATCTCGCGGATCCGGCGTCGATCGAAGCCGCGGTAGCGAAGATCGACGGCGAGATTCCAAAGCTCTTCGTGTGCGCCGGTGTCCCCGGGCCGCCGCGCTGGGACGCCCAGCAGACGATGGTCGTCAACTTCGTCGGCGTCCGAGCGATCACCGAAGCGCTCCTTCCTCAGGTGCCGCGCGGTGGTGCCGTCGCGTTGATCTCTTCGGTGGCCGGGATCGGCTACGCGAAGCAGCTCGAGAAGCTGAACGAGCTCTGCGCGACGCCGGACTTCGCCGCAGCGAAGGCCTGGTGCGAGGCCAACCCCGACGTGGCCACCGGGTATCTGGGATCGAAGCAGGCGCTGATCGTCTACACGAAGCGGCGCGCGTCGGAGCTCGTCGCCCGCGAAGTACGGATGAACTGTCTACTTCCGGCGCCGACCGACACCCAGATGCTCCCGACCTTCCACGGCCAGGCGGGCGGACAAGAGAACCTGGAGAAGTTCTTCCACGCGCCGATCGGCCGGAACGCGTCGCCCGAGGAGATGGCCGAGCCCCTGATCCTCTTGAACAGCGACGCGGCCCGGTTCTTGAGCGGCCACGATCTTCAGGTCGACTACGGCTACTGCGGCGAGGTCGACGTCGGCATCCGCCCGGGCCTGCTCTGAGCACAGCCTCCGAAGAAGAAGCCGTCGCTCTTGCCGTCGAACCCGAGGCCGACGGGGTCGGCGTCGCGTTCTGGGCGGCGCTGGCAGCGGTGACCGTCCTCGCTGCGTCGCCGCTGTGGTTCACGGCGCTGCCTCCGCTCCAGGACTACGCCTACCACCTGGCTCAGGTCGAGATCCTCGAGGCCGACGCCGCGGCCTTTCCCGCCTTCGAACGGGACCTCGGCTTCCGTCCCTATGCGGCCTTCTATGCGCTGACGAGTGCGCTGTCGGGGGTCCTCCCGGTCGAGACCGCGGGGCGCCTGGTGGTGACGCTCTACTTCGTGCTCCTCGCCGGAGTGCTCGCCGCCTGGGCCGTCGAAGCGCGTCGGCCGCTCTGGCCCGGCCTCGCGCTCCTGCCCTTCGCCGCGATCCAACCGACCTACGTCCTAGGGTTCCTCAACTACCAGCTCGCGATGCCGTTCCTGCTGGGAGGCCTCTGGGTATGGCCCCGCTTCGCGCGCCGCCCCAGCGTCGCAACGGCTTCCGTGCTCGCCGCCTGCATCGTCGGCCTCTTCACCACCCATCCGTTCAGCTACCTGGTCTTCCTGGGGTTCGCGGGGCTGCGACTCGTCTGGGAGGCCGACCTGCGCGCGCGCGTGGCCGGGTGGGGCGCCTGGACGCTCGCGACCGCGATCTTCGCCGCCTGGTTCCTGGCGGCAGACGGCGGTCAGGGGGCGTCCGGGCCCGAGGGGGTGCAGTGGCTCGGCGTTGCCGAGAGCCTCCGCATCCTCGCGCTGCCGTTCCTCGGGATGCACGCGGACCGGATCGATCCCGTCGTGGCGACGCTCTGGTGGGTGTGGTTCACGGGGCTCGCCTGGCTGTGGTGGCGCGCTCCCGAGCGGGTGTCCGACGAGGCGCGCTACTTCGCGCTCGCCTGTGCGATCGCCACGCTCGCGACGCTCGTCTTCCCTTTCCGGATGGGCCACTACAGCTACATCAACGCGCGGATGCCCGGCGTCGCCATGCTGTGTCTCGCGATGGCGATCGCGCCACTACGCGTGCCACGCCCCTGGGCAGCGGCACATGTGCTGCTGCTCTGCGCTGCGCTTGGCGTGGCGGTGGCCCAGCAGCGGCGGGTCGGTGAGGCGATGGACGAGGTGCTGCCGCTCCTCGAGCAGGTACCGCGCGACGCCGCGCTGCTTCCCCTCGTCTTCGATCCGTACAGCGACGAACTCGACCCCCGGCTCTTCGCGCCCTTCCTCCACATCCACCACGCGGTCCACGTGCTGCAGGGTGGGGGCGTTACGCCGTACTTCTTTCCGCACCCGCTGGCTCCCGTCCGGTACGCGGAGGGGCAGCCTCCGCTCGCGCCACCCCAGTACCGCCCGGGTCGTTTCGAACTCGCTCGCCACGCAGGCTACGACCACTGGCTGTTGCGCAGTCCGCCACCGCGGGCGTGGTCCGCACTGTCTCGGTCCGGAACCGAGATCGCGCGCTCGGGGGACTGGGTCCTGCTGCGGCGCGAACCCTCAGCCGCGCCGGCGGAACAGTCGCCAACCCCGCCGTCCGGTTCCTAGCTCGTCGAAGGCCGCATGGGCCTCGAGCTGGGCGGCCAGCCGCCCGGCACCGGGCATGTGCAGGCGTACCAGCACGAGGCGTGCTCCGTCGAAGGCGTTCGCGACGAGCCGGTCCGGGTTGGGGGAACGCCCTGCGTAGAGGCGACGGTAGGCCTCGAAGCGCTCGGGGGATCCGTCGAGCAGGAAGAGCAGGTTCATGCCCGCGACGTAGCGGTTGCGGTCGTTGTAGAAGAAGAGGGCGGGGAACGCGCCCCAGGGCGCGACCACGACCTCGTCGGGTTCACTGTGCTCGGCGATCGTGGCGGCAAGCGACGCGTAGGCCGCTGGCGGGTCGAGGGGCACTTCGTCGGTGTAGGTGTGCCAGGCGTTCCAGCCTGCGAAGCCCAACAGACCCAGCGCGAGCGCAGCCGTCGCGATGCCCGGGAACGGTCGGTAGCGGTGGACCAGGATCGGGAGCGCCAACATCGAAGCGACGCCGAACAGGTGCAGCAGCTTCGAGCCCGAGAGCGCGCTGTAGCCGAGCAGCGCGAAGCAGACCGCCGCGATCCCGAGGTCGCGCATGGTCATGCCGCCGCGACGCAGTTGCAGCGCCGCGAACGCCGCCCACACCACGATCGGTGCGAGGGCGAGGCGCAACCATTCGGCGGCGGGCAACGTGGCCCACTCGGAGCCGAGCTGGGCTCCCGCGACGAGGTCGCTCGGGCGGGCGTAGCTGCTCAGGAGTTCGCGCCCCATGTGCTGGACGAAGCTCCAGGGTTCGGGGCGCATCACGCTGCCCAGCGCGAATGCGAAGCCGGCAGCGGCCACGAGCGCCCAACCCTCGCGCTCGCGCCACCGTCCCGCGAAGACCACGAACAACACGCTCAAGCCGGGCAAGAGGATCGTGCCGACGTACGCGTAGGCCGCGAGCAGGGTGACGAGGAACACGCCGCGCGCACTCTCGCGCCAGAGGCAATGGAGGAACCAGGGGAAGAGCACGAAGAAGAGCGCGCCGCCCTTCAGCGTGCCGAGGTACAGCGTCACCAGCGGCGTGCCGAGCGTCATCACCGCCGTCCACAGGCCGGCCGACGGCACCTGCCAGCGTCGCAGAATCGCGTAGACGCTGAACACGAAGGCGAGTGCGAAGCCGGTGCCGGAGAGGCGCAGCACGGTCTCGGGTTGTGCGAGTCCGTGCAGGGGGGCCATCAGCGCATGGAACGCGACGTAGGCGTTCGGGAAGTCGCGCAGCGTCGTGAAGGGCAACCAGGGAAACGCGTCGATCCAGCCGCGCTCCCAGAGGAGCTGAGCGCATTTCACGTGGTAGTAGGAGTCGGGGTTCGGCAGGAAGCCCGGGCGCGAGAAGGTCGCCACGATCCAGGCGACCGGCGCCAACAGGAAGAGCGGGTCGAGGCGGCGCAACAGGCCCACGACCGGGGCGTCCGCCTCGGCCCCCACACCCTGCTTTCCCACCGACACGGCCGCAGCTTACCCCGAAGCGCCGGCGTCGGCCGAGGCTTCGGCGGCTGTTTGCTGCGAGGCGACCGCGTCGAGGGCCCAGAAGACGAACAGCGTCAGCAGCGGGCTGAGCGGGAGCAGGTAGCGGAAGTAGAAGGCCGCGAGGAGGTAGGGCAGCAGGAAGGAGCCGTAGAGCACGACCGCGCACACTTGCAGGCGTGTCAGGCGCCCGCGACGCAACGCGAGCACGATCAGGAGCCCCACGCAGGGGAGTGCCATCACCAGGCTGGTGATCGGCGGCTGGTTCCCCTCGTAGCGTGGTCGGTAGGGCTTGTAGAAGAGCGTGGCCGCCTTGAACCGGTTCAGCGCCTTCGACGCGACCGTTCCCGGCTCCGCGCGAAAGGCTTCACCGAAGCGCTCCGCGTAGAGGTCGATGAAGGCGGGCTCACCGAGCCGGCGGTACTCGTGGTTGGCGTCCCGGCGCGCCGCGATGACCGGATGGCGCAGCAGGAAAGGCTCGTCGTAGACGCCGTCTGGGCTCACGTAGTTCGCCTGGTAGAGGTCGTAGGCCAGGTTCGACTTGACGAGCACGAGCTCACCGAACACGAGTGCGTTGCGCGCCACCCAGCCCGACACGACGGTGGCCGATACCAGCGCCGCAATCACCAGCAGACGGGGCGCCCGCCGCACGACCGCCAGGAAGAGCGTCAGGGCGCCCCAGCTCGCCCCGGCGATCGGGCTCGATAGCGCGGTGGCGCCGCCTAGGAGCCCCCAACCCGCCGCTTCCTTGTCGCTGAGATCCTGGTCCGAAAGGCGCAGCGCCCCCCACAAGATCCCATTGATCCACAGGAGCACCCACCAGATGTCGTGCGTGATCTGGAAGAACCAGGCGAAGTGGGTGGCGATCCAGACTCCGAAGAGCACGAGCGCGAGTGCCGGCGGGAGTCGGCGTCGTGTGCGGTGTGCCCATTCCCAGACCACCGCACCACTCGCCACCAGCGTCAGGTTCTTGCAGAGGACGATGAGGACGGCGACGGCGACCGGGCTCCCCGTGAGCATCAGGAGCAGGGCGAGGAACCCGGGGTAGAGCGGGGGCATCCAGGCGGTCGGACCACTCTCGACGAAGAAGGGGTCGCTGAAGCCGCGCCCGGCCACCAGCGCCTGGGCGATGCTCCAGTTCTCGGCCCCGAGATGAAGGTTGGCGTTGATGTCGACCCCGGCCAGGAAGGGCGGGAAGAAGCGCAGGCCCGCCGGTCTCTCGACCCAGAACGAGGCATTCGCGTAGAGCGAGAGCACCGCCACGAAGGCGGCGAGCCCGAGGAGGGCCGCGCGACGCGAGACGCCACTCAACGCGGTGTCTCGACACCCGGGGCGGTGGGAGACTCGGCGCAAGAGCGAGCGATCACGGACGCAGTCTACCGCTTGTGCTGAGCCCAGCGCGGGCGGGTGTCGCTCGCCTGGGGGCGCGCTATACCGCCCGCTCGGCGTTCGAGCCTAGGAGGGGATTCTTGTCGCGCATTCGACGTCTCGTACACCGTGGTCGCATCGGCATGGCCGTCGCGCTCGCCGGGTTGGCCACCGGCTGCGCCGAGCTGGGTATCGACCCCGCGCTCGTCGAAGAGCTGTTGCAGATCCGCGGGGCCGGACTCTCCGAGTCCCAGATCGCGTCGGGCCTGAAGGAGGCGCTGAAGGTCGGCACCGAGCGGACCGTGACGCGCACCGCGCGCCAGGGGGGCTTCCTCGACAACCCCCTGGTGCGGATCGTCTTGCCCGATGAACTCGCCGAGATCGCCGATCGGCTGCGGTCGATCCATCTGGGTGGCCCCGCCGACGAACTCGAAGTGGCGATGAACCGCGCCGCGGAGCGGGCCTCGGCGGAGGCGAAGACGATCTTCTGGGACGCCGTGACGAGCATGACCATCCAGGACGCCGTGCGGATCCTGAACGGTCCGGACGACGCGGCGACCGTCTACTTCCGCTCCCGCACCGAGGACGCGCTGCGTTCGCGCTTCTCGCCCGTGGTATCCGCAGCCATGGAGCAGGTCGGGCTCTATCGTGCCTACGACGAACTCGTGACGCGCAGCCGGGTGCTATCGCTCTTCGCGGATCCCACAGTCGAGCTCAACCGGTACGTGACCGACGAAGCCCTCGACGGACTGTTCACGATCCTCCGCGAGGAGGAGCAGCGCATCCGCCGCGACCCGGCCGCACGCACCACCGAGCTGCTCCGCCAGGTCTTCGGCGGGCTCGGGGGCTAGCCGGCGGAGCGCGGCCGCGGTTGGGCGTCCCCACTTGGCGCTCTCTCGACGCCCCGGGAACGACGCCAACCGGGCTAAACTCGGCGCGCCGACAACCGAGGAGAGGTCATGCCGAGCGTCTTCACCCAGATCATCGAGGGCAAGCTGCCGGGCCGTTTCGTCTGGAAGGACGACCAGGCGGTGGCGTTCCTGACGATCAACCCGGTGAAGCCGGGACACACCCTGGTCGTGACCCGCCAGGAGGTCGATCACTGGATCGATCTGCCGCCCGCGCTCGCGGCCCACGTCATGACCGTGTGTCACGGCGTCGGACGCGCAATCCAGCAGGCCTTCCAGCCGACGCGGGTGGGCCAGGCGATCGTCGGGATCGAGGTGCCGCACGTCCACGTGCATCTGGTCCCGATCGATGCCATCGGCGATCTCGACTTCTCGAGGGCGGATGCCAACCCCAAGCCCGGGGACCTCGACGCCGCGGCCGAGAAGATCCGCGCGGCCCTGCGCGACCTGGGCTACGCCGAGGTGTCCGCCTAGCGCGGCCAGGAACTCGCCGTGCATCTCGAAGACCAGTACCAACGCCGGAGGTCGCGAGGCCCGAGGGCCCTCTGGGCCCTGCTGGCACTCGGCGTGGCGTCCGGCTGTGTCGCGCCCGAGGCCGCCTTCCTCGATTCGCCCTATGAGAACGAGGAGGGCGAGGCAGCTCCGATCGTTCCCATACGCGACTGCGAGTTCATGACTGTCTGGATCGACTACTCGCGCCAGGGCAATCCCGAGATCGGAGCCCGGATCGCCGGCGCGATGGCCGATGCCTTCGAGGAGCTCGGGACCGACATCGCGAGCAGCCCCAGCCGGGCCTACTGGGTCGTCGAGATCCTCGCGGCCGACAACGGTCGCCGCGACGGGTACATCTACAGCGCCTTCGTGAAGCCGCAGCTCGCGATCGAGGGGGCACGGCCGGGTCGCACCGTGTTCCGCAAGCGAGCCGACGACGACGACGAACCCGGCGACACGGGCATCGGTGCCATCGACTTCTACAACGGCCTCGCTTTCGGCCCCTACGACCAGGTCGAACCCCAGGCCGTCCAGTTCGTCCGCAACGCCTACGTCGCGATCTACCCGACGGCGAAGGAGCTCTGCGACTTCGTGGACGAGCAGCGCCAGCGCGAGGACGAGCTCGACCGCCAGGTGCCCGGGCCGCCGGAGCCGCTCTGAGTTCGCGCCTCGTCGCCGCCGGCGCGCGCCTCGCAAGCCGGTGCGCGATCGGGATCGGCGGCGTCGTCGCGGCGGGGCTCCTATCGGCGTCGGCCGGCGCCGAAGACCGCGGCCGTGTGACCCTGGGGCTCGGCTACGACTGGAGCCGCGGCGATTACGACGCCCGTCCGAGTCGGACGACCGAGATCCAGTTCGCGACGCTCTCGCTGGCCTATCTCAGCCCCGAGCTGCCCCTCACGAAGGGCGCACACGATTGGCTCGAGATCCGCGCGACTCTGCCCGTGGTGGAGGTGTCCGGGCCGGGTTCGGTGGACCGCGTCGGCAGCTTCGTCGGCGGCGCGCCGCGCAACACCGAACGTCAGCGCGGGCTGGGAGACGTGGTGCTGCGCGGGAGCTATTTCGTCGCCGCGCCGAGGGAGTCCTGGCTTCCGAACGTCGACGTGTCGGCGCAGGTCAAGTTTCCGACCGCCGACGCCAGCCGTGGCCTCGGGACCGGGCGGACCGACGTCACCGTCGAACTCGGGGTATCGCGCCGCTTCGGCCCCTTCACGCCCTTCGGGAGCATCGGTCGCCGCTTCATGGGCGAGCCGCGTTTCGTGCGCCTGGTGGATCGCTGGCTCGCGAGCGGAGGCGTGAGCTGGCGGCTGCACGAGGCCCTCACGGTCGGCGTCCTCTACGACTGGCGACACGCGGCGCAGCCCGGCAACGAGCACGCCAACGAAATCGTCGCCTTCTCCTGGTGGCGCGCGCGTCCCGGGCTGCGGTTCGGTCCGTATGCCGTGGCGGGACTCACCGAGGGCAGTCCCGACTACGCGCTGGGCGCCCAGCTGCGACTCGATTGGAACCCCTGAGTCGCTATCGCAGCACGTCGGTCGCCGGTTTCACTTGTCTGTCGATCGGTTCGATGCGGTCGAGGGTCGGCGGTCGCTCGGGCGGGAGCGGTCGTTCCGGGCGCTCGACCCGTTCCGGGCGTTCGAGGTCGGGCGCGGGCACGGGTTCGGGCGCGCGGTCCGGCGTGGTGGGGCGCGTCCGGTCCGGGCTGGGACGGCGCGTGGCGGGCGGACGCTCCACGCGTTCCCGCACGCGTTCGGGGCGCCAGCTGCCAGCGACCGGACGCACCTCGACCCAGACGCGTGTGCCATCCGGGGCGGGCGCGCGTTCGAGGGCGAGACCCTGAACGCCGCGCGCCACGTCCGCGCGGGCGGTCTCGGGGCGTAGCGGTGTCACGTGCCCCTCGAGCGACACCCAGCCGAGACCGCGGACCCGAGCCGGCCCGTCGAAGCGGGGTCGCTGCAGCGCTGGGCCGGCGGGCGCGCGCTCGACCCGTGACGCGACGAGGGTTCCCGCGTCGCGCCAGAAGCCACTCACCTCGACGCTCTGTCCGGCGGCGAGCGCGGCGCCCGGGGACGGAACCCCTTCGGGCACCCGCACCTCGACACCGGCCACTCGGAAGCGGCGGCCTTGGGGCGCGAGGGCTTCGATCGGTCCGCGCAGAGCGCTCTCGACCGAGAGGGAGGTCGCCCAGAGCTCGCCTTCACGCACGTCGGCCAATGCCCAGACGACCCGGCCGACGGCGAGGTCGCGCAGCGTACCGGGCACCCCGTCCCGCTCGACCGGGACTTCCTCGTCGTAGTGGATGCGCAGCCCGTTCACGCAGATGCTGCCGAAGCCGGTGATCGCGCCGTAGATGCCCGTTCCACCGATGCCATCTCCGGGATCGCGCCCGGTTCCGCCCAACCCGTCTTCGCCGTCGACGCCGCTCGACCGACCGGTGCCGCCGATGCCGTCGTCGCCGCCGCGCTGGGCGAACTCGACGCAGGGGAGCTGGGCCGCGGCGGGGGACGACGACGCGAAGAAGACGAGCCACAGCAGGAAAACCGCGAGCCCTTGTGACGTCATGATTCGGGCTCCGGGTCGCCCTGTGACGCGTCGTACACGTAGAGACCGACATTGATCCGGTGGGCGGCGTCGGGCGCATCGGCGTCGCGTTCCTGCAGGGCGCGCGCGCGTCGGTTCAGGCGACGCAGGGTGTCCATGCCGTCGGACTCGGCCAGTTCGCGCAGCTCGCGCACGCTGGACGCACGCAGGGATCCGTAGTGGACACTGCGCTCGAGGCGCGGCGGATCGCCGGCGAGGTTTCCGGCGGCGGCGGCCAGGTGATCGTGGAGGTTGCGTCCGAAGTAGTGCGCCTTCTCGTCGAAACCGCGGCGTGGGACGAACGCGTCGGAGACGAGACGCAGGCGACCTTCGTCGTCTTCCTCGACGAGCCCGAGCTCGAGCCACGCGTCCAGGACGGCGCGCGGCCGCACGTCGGTGCTGACGGATTCGACGAGGGTCTCGAAGCTCGGACTCCCGTCGGTCGCTGCCGCCGGGTCGTCGCTGCGAGCAAGGGCGAGGGGCTGGCCCTCGGCGTCGCAAAAGCGCGCGTCGCCCGTCCATTGGGCGAGCACGCGCGCGCCGAGGGAGACAGCAGGCGGTGCGACGAGCGGACCCGCGACCGACGCCTCTTGCAGGCGCTTCAGGTCCTTGCGGTGCAGCCCGGTGCGCACGCTCCAGCGGCTGGCATTCGCCGCTTCGCCGCGCCGCTCGGAGTCTTCCCGGGCGACGTCGAAGTACACCTGCTTCAGCCAGCCCGCGAAGGTCGGGTAGGTGACGCCGTGGTCCATCAGCAGTCGTACCAGCGGACGTAACAGGTAGGAAACGGCGCGCGCCAGCGCCGGGGGCACCTGTGTCTGGGGGGGACCTTCGGTTCGGCTCATCGGGGCTCCGGCACCTGCGTGGCAGGGCTCCCGCGCATGATGGGCCGCTCCCGCCCCGTCGCCAAACGGGGCGCGTCTCGCGAGGAACGTCTCGGAGCCCCGACCCGAGCACGAACCGGCGGCGCGCACCGGCCGGGCTCGCTCGGCCAGCCGGTGCATCGGTCGCGCACCCGGGTCGGGGACACCGAGAGGGGCCTCAGTAGGTGGCCACCAGCGGGAAGCGCAGGCGACCCGCAGCGCCATGGATCTGCTGGACCGGCAGGTCCGTCAGCCCGGGGCCGAGGAAGATCGCCGAGCCGCGGATGTTCCCACTGGCTGCACATTGCGCCGAACCGATGAAGTCGAGGTCATCGGCCAGGTCGGAGGCGAGCACGTAGCGCAGACCGTGCGCCGGCACCTTCACCCAGACGCGGCCCACGGCGCGGCCATTCTTGTTGAAGCCACCGCAAACGACCTTCTGATCGCGGGGGCCGAAGTTCGTGAGGACGATCGCCGTGTCGGCGACATCCCGGTCCGGCTCGGGGACGCGGATCGCGTCGATCAGGGCGACGCCGTCGCGGTCGACCTCGACGGCGTCGCGCGTGTCCAGCATCAACTCCTGGGCGCTGGCGGCGCTGCCCAGGCCCACACAAAGGGCGGTCAGTGCCACCCACAGACTCATCTTCGAAGCACGCATGGGGTTCTTCTCCACTCCGCGGGCCCCTGGCCCGCTGGGTCTTGGTTCAGGGTCCGTGGGAAACATTCCCACTCCCCCTGAGCGACCCAGAATAGTGGGAAGATTTCCCACGTCAATGAAAAAGCGAGACGGCACCGGCAAGGCGGGTGCAGCGGGGCTCGGAAGTCCGCGGGCCGATCTGCGAAAAAAATCCCGAGCGAGGGCATCCGGGCCGCGAGAACGGGTGGGCAGCGCCGTACGGAGAGCCGCCCAGGCGGCTCTCCAACCGAACTCAGGCCGCGGTGGCCCGGAGGACCCGCTCGAAGAACGCCTGTTCGGCGTCTGCGAGTCGTGCCACCTGGGCGCCGGCCTCCCGGAAGAGGCCCGGGTCGCAAGTCTCGCGCTCGCTCTGCTCCTTCAGCGGAACCGCGAGCTCCTGCCACTGGGTCACGATCGTTTCGATCGCGGGCACGAGCCCGTGCTCGCCGAGGCCCGGGCAGAAGCCTTCTGCCTCACGGAGGAACTCGAAGTAGAGCGCGCGGAAGAAGCTGCCGGCGGCGCCTCGCTTCAGGATGATCTGATAGCCGAAGCGCGCGGCCCAGGACCAGTCGGTTGCGTCGCTCCAGTCGGGGAGGGCGCGCGCCAGTCGCCGCATCGCCGGAATGCCGGCCGGCAGCGCTTCGTGGGGATCGAGCATGGCGTGCGCGTTCTTTCGGAGCGCGCGCCGGATCGCGCCGGGAAGATCGGTGAGGGGTTTCGCATCGCGGAAGTCGCCCCACTGGTTCTGGCAGGAGATCGGATAGTCGCGGGCGTTGCGCGCGGCGCGCAGTTCCTCGTAGCCGCAGCGCTGGTAGGTGTCGTACTTCCGGTCGGCGATCCAGACTTCTTCCGTCTCGTCGTCGTAGCCGACCACCACGCAGCGGTGTCCTGGGAAGTGGCTCGTGGTGTTGTGGTACCCGAGGTAGAAGGTGTCCGTCGAGAGCATCACCGGTTCGCCGTGGTCGATGTGCTCGCGCAGGAGCTGCCACGCCCGGGCGTCGTCGTCTTCCGGACGATCGACCATTCCGATTCCGGTGTTCGATCCGAAATCGCTCTCGAGGGTGGCCGTGCGGCCATGGAACATGCGCGTGGGCGAGATGCCGTCGGCCTCGAGGTAGTAGAAGCCCAGCCCGCTCGCGAGGCCGAACACCATCCCCTCGGAGAGCTCGGTTCCGCGGAACGCCATCAGGTTCCGAAGCGCTGTCGAGGCGCAGTGTTCGCCGGTGCGGTGCGCATAGCCTTCCACGATCGGCATCGCGCCGCAGTATACGGCGTTCGAACCTCGCTGCTGGAGACCTAGGCGCGCCAGCGCACCCGCAGCGCCGCGTTCTCGCCGTCGGGGAGCTCGACGCACTCGATCAGCCCGATCTCGCCGCGGAACTGGGCCTCCTCCGCGATCCGGGCCTTGAAGACCTCGGCGAGGTCGCGGGTCAGGACCCACAAGGAAAGTTCGCTGGGGCCGCGCTCGCGCTTCGGAATCCCCAGCTGGAGGTCGAAGCGGGCATCCTGGCCGACGCGATTCTTCAGCACATGACGCCCCAGTCGCGCCATCTGGAAGGGGGGCGACAACTCGGCCAGACAGTTCAAGCCGCGGAGCAGCAACACGAAGGGCGAGTCCTCGCCCTCGGGATCGGTCACGCCGAAGACCAGGCTCTCGCGCCCCTGGCGAACGCCCACGAAGTCCACGCCGCTGCGTTCGAGCGCCGGGTGCTGCTCCCCGGCTACGGGCGCGAACGCACCGCTCAAGCAGGTGATGGTCTCGGTCTTCGGTCCCATCTGGGAGTGCAGCTCGAGGGAGTCGAAGTAGGGCTCGAGCACGATCTCGGCGAGGCTCGCTTCGAGTCGTTCGTCCTCGCGTTCGGGATCGAGCTTTCCTTCGACCTGGTAGTACGACTCGAGGAACTCGGCGACGAGCACGTCGGGAAAGTGCAAGTAGTCGGCGCACTCCTCGATTTGCGCAGCGAGATCCAGCGATCGGCTGCGCTCGAAACGCAGCCGGAACGGTGTGTCGAGGGTGAGATCGGCGGGAAACAGAGTGAGGGCTCCGGAGGGCGGCTCCTGGCGATTCGGACGATCTCGCCTCCAGATTGAGCCCCAGGGGAGGAAGCGTGCGGGACCCGGCAGAACTGTGGCATCTCTAGGGGTTCCGGAATTTCCCCCGGCCCCAAGCGAGTCCCCATGCCCCACCAGAGCCTGTTGGTCGCCAACCGCGGCGAGATCGCCATTCGCGTGATGCGCGCCGCTGCCGCACGCGGGTTGCGGAGCGTCGCGGTGTTCTCGGAAGACGAGAGGGACGCACTTCACGTGCGCAAGGCCGATGCCGCTGAGGCCCTCTCTGGGGAGGGAGCCGCGGCCTACCTGGACCCCGACGCGCTGGTCGCGGCGGCACAGCGCGCGGGCTGCGATGCGGTCCACCCGGGCTACGGCTTCTTGTCAGAGAGCGCCGCGTTCGCCGAGCGCTGCAGCGCCGCCGGGTTGACCTTCGTGGGGCCGACACCCGGAGCCCTCGAACTCTTCGGCGACAAGGCGCGTGCCCGCGCCCTCGCAATCGAGTGCGGCGTGCCGGTCATCGAAGGCACCGAGGGCGCCACCACCCTCGAAGATGCGAGGGCCTTCCTCGCTTCGCTCGGCCCGGGCGCGTCGGCGATGATCAAGGCGATCTCCGGGGGCGGGGGGCGCGGCGTGCGGCCCGTACATTCGGTCGAGGAGCTCGAGAAAGCGTTCGCACGCTGCTCGAGCGAAGCCGCGGCTGCGTTCGGCAACGGGGATCTCTACGTCGAGCGTTGGCTGCCCTCCGCGCGTCACGTCGAGGTGCAGATCGCCGGTGACGCCGCGGGCGAGCTGGTCCACTTCGGCGAACGCGAGTGCAGCACCCAGCGGCGACACCAGAAGCTGATCGAGCTCGCGCCGGCCCCGTGGTTGGAGGACGGGCTGCGTCAGCGCATCTGGGACGCGGCGATCGCGCTCGGTCGCGCCGCCGGATACACCGGGGTGGGCACCATCGAGTTCCTGGTGGACGCCACGCGACCCGACGCGTTCACCTTCATGGAGGCGAACGCCCGCCTCCAGGTCGAACACACGGTGACCGAGGAGGTCACCGGCGTCGATCTCGTGTCCCTGCAGCTCGATCTCGCCGAAGGGCGCTCGCTCGCCGAGCTGGGGTTCTCGCAGCCCGAGATTCCCCGGGCGCGCGGCCACGCGATCCAGCTGCGCATCAACACCGAGAAGCTGCGCAAGAAGGACGGTCTCGCGCTGCCCGCCTCGGGAACGCTGACCGCCTTCGAACCGCCGGGCGGGTTGGGCGTGCGCGTCGATACGGCCGGCCACGTCGGCTATCAGACGAATCCGCGCTTCGACTCCCTGCTCGCGAAGCTGGTCGTGCACTCGCCGTCGCGCGATTTCACCGATGCGTTGAACCGCGCCTACCGCGCGCTCTGCGAGTTCCGCATCGAGGGGATCCAGACCAACCGCGGACTCTTGCAGGCCCTGGTGAAGCATCCGGCCTTCGCGGCCCAGGAGATCACGACGCGGTTCGTGGAAGAGCACGCGGCCGAACTGGTCGCCGCCGCCGACGACGAGCACGCTCGCCTCCACGCCGAGTCGGCCCCGCCAGCGTCCCCTGCGCCCTCGACCGCGACGCCGCGGGCCGGGGCCCAGACCGTGGGCGCCCAGATCGACGCCAGCGATCCCCTCGCCGTTCTCGATCACGGCAAATCGACGGGCGCCGCCGTTTCCGCCCCGACCGCACCTGCCCCGGCGCTGGCCGAAGCGGCCTCGGGCCCGCCGGGGACGGTGGCCCAGCGCGCTCCCTTGCAGGGGACGATCGTCAGCGTGGCGGTGGCACCGGGAGATGCCGTGGCGGCAGGCGCTCCGCTCCTCGTGCTCGAAGCCATGAAGATGGAGCACGTGATCGAAGCCGATCGCAGTGGCGTGGTCCGGGCCATTCCCGTGCGCGAGGGCGACACCGTCGCGGAGGATCACCCGCTGGTGTTCCTCGAAGAGGCGGATGTCGCGGCCGAGCGGCGAGACGACGCGTCCGCCGCGGATCTCGATCGGATCCGTCCGGATCTGGCCGAGGCCCTCGAGCGCCATGCGGTCGGGCACGACGAACGGCGCCCGGACGCGGTGGCGCGTCGCCGCAAGACCGGGCAGCGCACGGCGCGAGAGAACATCGCCGATCTCTGCGATGCCGAGAGCTTCATTGAGTACGGACCGCTGGCCCTCGCCGCCCAGCGTCGGCGTCGCACCCTCGAAGACCTGATCGAGAAGACGCCGGGCGATGGACTCGTCGCGGGTGTCGGCACCGTGAATGCCGAGGCCTTCGGAGAGGAGCGCGCCCGCTGCATGGTGCTCTCCTACGACTACACCGTGCTTGCCGGGACCCAGGGGCTGCAGAACCACCGCAAGAAGGACCGCATGTTCGAGCTCGCCGAGCAGTGGCGTTTGCCCGTCGTGTTCTTCACCGAGGGCGGCGGTGGCCGGCCGGGGGACACGGATGGCGCTGGTGTCGCGGGGCTCGACTGCTGGGCCTTCGCGTACTGGGGAAAGCTCTCCGGGCTGGTGCCGATGGTGGGCATCAACTCGGGACGCTGCTTTGCCGGGAACGCAGCGCTCCTCGGCTGCTGCGACGTCGTGATCGCCACCGCCAACTCGAACATCGGCATGGGCGGTCCGGCCATGATCGAGGGCGGCGGGCTCGGCGTGTTCCGGCCCGAGGAAGTCGGCCCGATGACCGACCAGGTCCCGAATGGCGTCGTCGACATCGCCGTCGAGGACGAGGCCGAAGCGGTCGAGGTGGCGAAGCAGTACCTCGCGTACTTCCAGGGGCCGCTCGACAGCGGGGACGCCGGGGACCCGCGCCTGCTGCGCCAGGTGATCCCCGAGAACCGGCTGCGCATCTACGACGTGCGCCGCGTGATCGAACTACTGGCCGACACGGGCAGCGTGCTCGAGCTGCGGCGCGGTTTCGGTCACGGCATGGTGACGGCGCTGGCCCGCATCGAGGGCCGGCCGATGGGGATCCTCGCGAACAACCCCCAGCATCTCGCAGGAGCGATCGACAGCGCGGGGGCCGACAAGGCGGCGCGTTTCATGCAGCTCTGCGACGCCCACGATCTCCCGATCCTCTTCCTCTGCGACACGCCCGGCATCATGGTCGGCCCCGAGGTCGAGAAGACCGGGTTGGTGCGGCACGCGGCGCGCATGTTCGTGACCGGGGCGAGCCTGACGGTGCCGTTCTTCACGATCGTTCTGCGCAAGGGCTACGGCCTCGGCGCCCAGGCCATGGCCGGGGGCAGCTTCAAGGCGCCGATGTTCACCGTGGCCTGGCCAACCGGCGAGTTCGGCGGAATGGGCCTCGAAGGCGCCGTCAAGCTCGGGTACCGCAACGAGCTCGCGGCCGAGACCGATCCCGAGAAGCGTCGTGCCCTCTTCGACGAAATGGTCGCCCGCATGTACGAGCACGGGAAGGGCGTGAACATGTCGTCGGTCTTCGAGATCGACGACGTGATCGATCCGGCCGACTCCCGGCGCTGGATCCTCCGGGCGCTGGCGTCGGTTCCGCCGAGTCCGCCCCGGACCGAGAAGAAGCGACCCTGCATCGACACCTGGTAGATCTCGCTAGGCTCTGCGTCGCAATCGAGACCGGCCCGGGGGTGGCGCGCCCGTTCCCCCGCAGGCGACGGCGCGAGGCTCTGCGATGTCATCGGTGAACGAGCTGGCCCAGTGGGTCGGCCCGGTGGTGCTCTTCCTGCTGATGACCGCCGTCGGTCTCGAGCTCGTGCCCGACGACTTCCGGCGTCTTCGCAAGAGTCCGGGTGCGGTGGTGGGTGGGACGGCGGCTCAGCTGATCGGCCTCCCGCTCCTGACCTGGGGAGTCGTCGTGCTCCTGGACCTCCCGCCGATCTTTGGCGCCGGGGCGGTGCTCGTGGCCGTCGCGCCGGGCGCGGGGATCTCGAACGTCTTCGTGGCGGCGGCCGGCGCGAACACGGCCCTGTCCGTGACGCTCACCGCCTTCGCGTCGGCGTTGGCCGCGTTCTCCCTGCCGACCTTCGCGTCCCTCGGGCTCGAAGTCTTCATGGGCGAGAGCGTGGACGTCGACGTCCCGGTGTTGCAGCTGATCGCCCAGCTCTTCTTCACGCTGCTGGTGCCGCTCGGTCTCGGCATGTTCTTGCGCGCGCGCTGGCCCGAGTTCGTGGCGCGGCGGGGGCGCCTGCTGCAAGCGAGCGCGCTCATCGTGATCGTCGGGCTGACGGCGCTGGGCGTGGCCTATGGCGAGTCCGACGGACTCGATTTCGACGATGCACAGGCGGGCGTGCTCGGAGCGGCGGTCTGGACCCTCGCCGCAATGGCCCTCGGTTGGACGGTCGCGTGGTTGCTGGGCCTCGAGTCGCGCGATCGCTTCACGTTCCTGATCGAGTTCTCGACCCGCAACATCGGCGTCGCCGGGATCGTGGCGCTCGCCGGTCTGGCCCGCGTCGACCTGGCGCTCTTCATGGGCGCGTACGTCGTCACCGGGTATCCGATCGCCGCCGGCGCCGTGCTGCTGCGCCGGATCTGGTGGGCGAATACCTGAGGCTTGTCAGCTGCGGTCAGCCTGTTCCGCGGCCCAGTCGCCGACGACAGGCACCCGCCACTGCTCTCCCTGGAAGGCCTTGATCATCAGGACGAGCCACAGGATCACGGTGACCGGCGTCAGGAGCAGGGCGATCAGCCAGCCGATCAGCGGCACCCAGCCCGCCACCACCGACACCACGAAGATCGAGAAGAAGACGCCGAGCGACTGGTAGGCGTGGAAGCGGACGTCGCGGTCCTCGCGCTCGATCACGAGGAAGACGATCCCGGTGATGAAGCCGAGGGCGTAGCAGAGGGCGCCGGCGATGTTGGAGTCGAGCCCCGTAGATGAGCCCGGGCTCGGAGACGGTGCGGCCATACGATTCTCCCACGCCGAGTGTCGCCAGCGGGTTCACGTTCTGCAAACGCTGGCGAGCGCCGCGGGTGCGGTAGCGTGGAATCCATGTCTGGTTCCGACTCCCTGGTGGCGCGCGACGCGCGCGCGGTCTGGCACCCCTACGCGGCTCCCGCCGCGTCCCCGATCTTCCCGGTCGAGAGCGCGAAGGGGGTCCGTCTGCGGCTCACCGATGGGCGCGAGCTGATCGACGGGATGTCGTCCTGGTGGTCGGCGATTCACGGCTACGGCCACCCGGTGCTGCAGCAAGCGGTGGCCGACCAGCTTGCGCGCATGCCCCACGTGATGTTCGGGGGCCTCACCCACGAGCCGGCCGTGCGGCTCTGCGAGCGACTCGTCGACATGACGCCCGCCGGGCTGTCGCGGGTCTTCCTGTCGGACTCGGGATCGGTGGCCGTCGAGGTCGCGCTCAAGATGGCGCTCCAGGTCTGGCAGGCGCGCGGCGAGACCGGGCGACAGAAGTTCTTGACGGTTCGCGGCGGCTACCACGGCGACACCTTCGGAGCGATGGGCGTCTGCGACCCGGTGACCGGGATGCACACCCTGTTTCAGGACGTGCTGGCCGAGCATGTCTTCGTGCCACGTCCCGCGTGTGCCTTCGACGCGCCGTGCACGCCCGCGGACACCGCCGAGCTCGAGGCGGCGCTCGAACGGGAGGGGGATCGCCTGGCGGCCATCGTCCTCGAGCCGATCGTGCAGGGGGCGGGCGGCATGTGGTTCTACGCGCCCGACTACCTGCGCCGCGTGCGCGAGCTCTGCGATCGCCATGGGCTCCTGCTGGTGGCGGACGAGATCGCCACGGGCTTCGGTCGCGCCGGTCGGCTCTTCGCCTGCGAGTATGCCGACGTCACGCCGGACATCTTGTGTGTGGGGAAGGCGCTGACGGGCGGCACGATGAGTCTCGCGGCGACCCTGGCCAGCGCGGCGGTTTGCGACGCGATCGCGAGCGCCGACCCGGGCGTCTTCATGCACGGCCCGACCTTCATGGGGAACCCACTCGCTTGTGCCGCGGCGAACGCCAGCCTGGATCTGCTCGAAGCCGAGCCCTGGCAGCCGCGGGTCGCGGGCCTCGAGGCCCAGCTCAAGGAGCAGCTGGAGCCCGCGCGCACACAGCCGGGAGTCGCGGACGTTCGTGTGCTCGGCGCCATCGGAGTGGTCGAGCTCGAGACGCCGGTGGACATGGCCGTCGTGCAGCCGGCGTTCGTCGAGCGGGGTGTCTGGGTGCGGCCCTTCGGCCGGCTCGTCTACACCATGCCGCCCTACAGCATCGAGAGCGCCGATCTCGCCCAGCTCACGCGCGCGATGCGCGACGTGATCGAGCTCCACGGCGAAGCCACAGTCGGGGCGTAGCGCCTGCCAGTCGCTTGCCGCTGCCTGAAGGGGCGGGGCCGATTGGGGCGAAAGACACGCGCCCCACGTGCCGATGTCCCCCCCAGAATCCCTATGCTCCTGTGACCCGCCTCACTTCCCCCCTGGCGCGAAATCCGGGATTCCTCCCCCCCATGCAATTCCCCTGGCCCCACTACCGAGACCAGCAGCGGACCGCGCGCGCGCCCGAGCGCCTGCGCCGGAGCCTTCTGGCCACCGCGCTGTGCGCGAGCCTGCTGCTCGCCCTCGCTCAGGGCTCGGCCCAGACCCAGACCCAGAGCGCGGCCGACCCGGAAGAGGTCGCGGCTGCGCCGGTCGCCGAGAACGTCGATCTGAGCGAGCCCGTGGTGGAGCCGGCCGCGCCCGAAGAGCCCGAAGTGGCACCGCCCGAGCCCGAGCCCGTCGTTCCCGAGCCGCCGCAGCCCGCCGAGCCCCAGACCGCAGCGGTCGACCCCGAGGCCTCCCAGCCCCTGCTGCTGCTGGGGGAGAAGGTCCAGTCCGGGACCGCGGCACGTCTCTCCTGGTCACTCGACCAGCGCTTCGACGGCATCACCGTGCCGACGCCGGTGCTCGTGGTGAACGGCGCGGACGACGGCCTCGTGCTGTGTCTGACGGCCGCCGTCCACGGCGACGAGCTGAACGGAATCGAGATCGTGCGTCGCGTCATGTACGACCTCGATCCGTCGAAGCTGAAGGGAACCGTGATCGGTGTGCCGATCGTGAATCTCCAGGGCTTCCGGCGCAGCTCGCGCTACCTCCCGGACCGACGCGACCTGAACCGCTTCTTCCCCGGCACCGAGTCGGGCAGCTCCGCGTCGCGCATCGCCTATTCGTTCTTCAACGAGGTGATCGCCAACTGTGACGCGCTGGTGGACATCCACACGGGTTCGTTCCAGCGAACGAACCTGCCCCAGCTGCGCGCCGACATGAGCGTACCGACCGTGGCTGCTCTCACCGAGGGGTTCGGCGCCACGGCCGTGCTGCATAGTCAGGGCGCGATCGGCACGCTGCGTCGCGCAGCCGTCGAGGCCGGCATTCCCGCGGTGACCCTCGAAACCGGCGAGCCGGTGACGCTCCAAGAAAAAGAGATCGATCACGCGACCAAGGGCATCCAGACCCTGCTCAACAAGCTCGGCATGTACACCCGGGTGCGGATCTGGGGCGAACCCGAACCGGTCTACTACCAGTCGACCTGGGTGCGCGCCGATCGCGGCGGCCTGCTCTTCGGTGACGTGATCCTCGGCCAGCGCGTGAAGAAGGGTCAGGTGCTCGGAAGCGTGACCGACCCGATCACGAACGTGCGCTCCGATCTGACCGCGCCTTCGGATGGACGCGTGCTCGGCATGGCCCTCAATCAGGTCGTGATGCCGGGCTTCGCAGCCTTCCGCATCGGCATCCAGACCACCGAGTCGGGTGTTCTCGCGCCGGGCGGCGAGCCGGGGCCGGAAGACGACCTGGGCGAGACGTCGGGCGCGGCCGCGCCGGCGGCGCCCGACCCGGATCTCGACGTCGAGGACGAGAACTCCTAAGGGCGATGTCGAGTGCCGGTTCTCTCCGAGCCGGCCTCGGTAGGAACACCGACGGATCGTCGGCTCGGTGAGCTGCGTACCTCAAGCCCGTTCGCGACTTCCTCCGATGTAGGGTCATGGCATCCCGTGCGAAACCCGAGGCGGCGGAAGCCGACGGGCTCGCGGCGCTCCTCGTGGAGCGCGGCGCGGTCACGCCGGAACAGATCGCCTACGCCGATCGCGTTCGGTCGAAGCTTCCGGGGCGGAAGCCCATCGCGCACGTCCTCTCGGAACTCGAGATCCTGGGAGAGCGCGAGCTCCAGGCGACCCTCAAGACCGCACCCGTCGAGCTGAGTCTGCAGCAACTGGCGATCGGGCTCGGTCTCCTCGATGCCGATACCTGGGCCCAGGCGGAAGATCTCGCGAACGAAGCGACCGACCCGAAGCGATCCCTCGTCGACGTCCTGTTGGACGAGGGGTTCGTCGGGGAGGACGCCTTGGTTGGGTTGCAGTCGTTGCGCATGGGCTGCGGTGTCTACGACGCCGAACGGATGCCTCCCGACCGCACCCTGGTCGCCGCGGTGCCCCACGCATGGTGCCGGCGCCATCGGTTGCTGCCGATCCGGCGCGACGAAGCGAGCGTGACCATCGCGTTCGCCGACTACGAAGACCGGGTGAGTCGTGACGCCGCGCGGCGGCTCTTTCCCAGCCTGCGCGTCGATCCGCTTCTCGCGCGTCCCAGTCAGGTCGAGGAGCTCTGGGAGCGTCTCGCGGGAACCGCAGTGCGTGACGACCTCCCGGGCTCCCACGAGTCCGCCATCGTTCGCGAAGTCGACGCCATGATCCTCGCCGCGATCGAACGCGATGCGAGTGACATTCACGTCGAACCGCAGGAGGGACGCCTCCGCATCCGTTTCCGCGAGGACGGCGTCCTCGTCCCCTATCGCGATCTACCGTCTGCGTTGACGGCCCCGTTCACGACACGACTCAAGGTGCTGTGCAGTACGGACATCGCCGAGCGCCGCCGTCACCAGGGGGGGCGCCTGACCTACGAGGCAGGCGGGCGCGAGCTCGATCTGCGCGTCTCCTTCTACGTGACGGTGCACGGGGAGAAGGCGGTCCTGCGGATCTTGAATCGCTCCCGCTCGCTCCAGCCCCTGGACGAGATCGGGATGCCGCCCCGCACCCTCCAACGCTTCAAAGAGGACGCGCTCGAGCGTCCGAGTGGTGTGATCCTCGTGACCGGCCCGACGGGTTCCGGCAAGACGAGCACCCTCTACAGCTCGGTGCACCACATCAACCACGACGGTCTGGCCATCACGACCGCCGAAGACCCCGTCGAGTATCTGATCGAGGGGATCTCTCAGTGCTCGCTCAATCCCGAGATCGATCTCACGTACGACGAGACCCTGCGACACATGGTGCGGCAGGACCCGGACGTGATCGTGATCGGCGAGATTCGCGACCAGAACTCGGCCGGCGCTGCGATCCAGGCGGCGCTCACCGGCCACAAGGTCATCACGACCTTCCACACCGAAGACACGATTGGTGGGTTGGTGCGCCTCCTCAACATGGAGATCGAGGCGTTCTTGATCTCATCGACCGTCGTGAGCGTGCTGGCCCAGCGGTTGGTCCGAAAGATCTGCAGCAAGTGTTCCGAGCCCTATACGCTGACGGCGGCCGACCATCGCCGGCTCGGTCTCCAGCCCGACCAGCTCGAGGGAGCCGAGATGCGCATCGGACGCGGCTGCGGCGCCTGTCGGGGTTCGGGCTACCGAGGTCGGATCGCGATCTTCGAGCTGCTGGTGCTGGGCGAGGAGGTCCGGGACGCGATCCTCGACCACAAGACCTCCTACGAGATTCGCCGGATCAGCCGCGAGCAATCGGGTCTCGTGAGCCTGTTCGAAGATGGCCTGGTGAAGGCCGCGCAGGGCCTCACGACCGTCTCCGAGCTCTATCGCATGTTGCCTCGCTTGGACGTACCGCGACCGCTCCCCGAGCTGTGGCGCATGGTGGGGAAGTAGAAGGTGTCAGCGAGTTTCTCCGAGATCATCGAATCCCACATCGAAGCGAACCGGACCGAGCTTCCGGTCTTCGACGGGACGTCGCTTCGTGTCCAGCAGCTCGCGAACGCCGAGAGCATCGACGTTCCCGCGCTCGAGGCCGTCATCGAGCAGGATCCCGTCCTGGCGAGCGCGGCGTTGCGTATGGCGAACTCGCCCTTCTACGGGGGGCTCTCCCAGGTGGACAGCGTGCGCGACGCCGTGGTCCGCCTCGGTGCGAAGCGCATGGCGGGCATCGCGGTGGTGGTTGCGCTGAAGTCGAACTACCGGATGAAGGATCGCCTGCTGCAAGAGATCGTCGCCAAGCTGTGGAACCACGCGGTGGCGTGCAGTTTGGGAGCGCGCTGGTTGGCGGGTCGGATCAAGCGCCGGGACCTCGCGGACTCCGCGTTCATGGCCGGGATGCTCCACGACATCGGCAAGCTGCTGGTGCTGCGGGTGATCGACGAGCTCACCGCGAGCCGACCGGACTTCGACCCGCCGGAAGGTCTCGTGCGCGAGATGCTGGTGAAGCTGCACACGCGCTGCGGCGGCGACCTCCTCGAGAAATGGAGCCTCCCCGCGCTCTACGCGCGGGTCGCCCAGCATCACCACGACCCCGACTTCGCCGACGACGACGAGCTCCTGCTCGTGGTCCGGCTCGTCGACCAGGCCTGCAACAAGCTCGGGATCGGCATCGAGCCCCAGCCTGACCTGAACCTCGCGGCGTCCGCGGAGGCGCAGGTGCTCGGGGTCAGCGAGGTGATCGCGGCAGAACTCGAGATCCAACTCGAGGACGCCCAATCCTACGCCTGAACGGGCGCAACGAGCGTTCGGGCCCGGACCGAAGTCCGAGCCCGAACGGTGCGCGCTGCGCTTCTGCTTGTGCGGCCTGTAGGCTCGCGATCGTCAGCTGACGAGACGCGGCCGTTCGACCCGAGCCGCGGCCACGCTCAAGGCCTGGGCGAGATCGAGGAAGTCGTCCGGTGCCAGGCGGAGCGTCATGTCGCCGAGTTGAAGGTGCAGTGTCCCATGGCTGCACTGATCGACGCGGGCTACGCGGTTCGTGACGAGGTTCAGGTGCTTGCAGGAGCGGGATCGTTCGCGCATGAAGGAAACCTTACTGAAATCGAAAGTCGATTTCAATTCAAAATCGCCGAAAAATCAACGATTTCGACGCCGGGCCAAGCACACAACCAGCAACCCGCCGGCAGCCAGCAGGGCCCCGACACCGGGTTCGGGAACGATGACGCCGATCTCGACGGTCGGGTCGATGGCCGCCGTGTCGGTCGACTCGAAGGTGTAGAAGTTCGGGTTGGAGTCACTGGACATGGCACCCGTCGAGTGCATCGACGTGATCGCGAAGGAGAGCGTCCCCGCGTTGAGGCCTTCCTTCACGTAGTTCTCGATGTCGGGATCGGAGAGGTCGAGGATGAACTCGAAGGTCTCGCCCGCGGACACGTTGAAGGCGCCTTCGGGTACCGGATCCCCAGGCGTGAGGCCCGAGGTGGACTCCCCGATCGCCCACGGCGTGACGTCGAAGCCGCTGCCCGTGAGCGGCGCGTTGCGCTGCACGTTGTTGGACACGTCGTCTTCGGGGTCGGGCGTACCGAAGCCGAGGGGATAGATGTTGCGAATCCCTGGCGTCTGACCCAGGCAGGGCATGTCCATGGGATCGAAGGGCACCTCGGTGAAGCGCTCGGCTTCTTCGAACTCGGTGGGACCGGCCGTCAGCGGGTTGAAGGAGAGCGGGCCGACGTAGGGCGTTCGAATGCCGACGCCGTAGAGTTCGATGGGACGCCCCGAGTCTCCGTCCGCGACGTAGAGCGGGTCCATCGGATCGAGGTAGGTCTGCCAGGCGTCGTAGGTCGGGTCGTAGGTCATGCCCGCGCCGCCCGCCGACACGAAGGAGTGGGTCGCAGTCACGCGGATGGTGATGAAGCTGTAGTTCGAGAGTCCCTGGCCGGTCGGGATCCCCGCAGCCGCCGTGTCGACGGCGATCACGAACTGCCCGTCCTTGTTGTCGAAGCAGGGATCCAATGCAATGAACGTCGAGGCTGCGTTGCGGACCCCGGGCGTCCCGTTGAAGGGATACATCCAGCGGTCGAAGTCAACCGGATCGATGGTCACGTCGAACAGCTGGGCGTGTGCCGGCGCGGCGAGCGCGAGCACCAGTGCGAGTAAGTGGAATCGGATCTTCATCATGAACTCCTAGTCTTCATCTGGGATTTCCGCGCGCTCTTGGATTCCCGTCTTGCGCGGACGCGGCGCAACGCGAGCACGGCTGCGCCGCCACAGAGCAGTCCTGCGGTCATCGTGGGTTCGGGAAGCGTCTCGACGAGGAGGCTCGGCTTGAAGTTGGGACTGACCGTGCCGTCCTCGAAAGTCCAGAAACCGATCACGCGGAGTTCGTCCGAGGTGACCGCAATGCCGTGATTCGGCGCACCGTCGACCCATTGCTGCACCAGTGCGGTGATGTCGCAGAAGTACAGCCCGAGCGCGGTGATGTCCTCCCAGCCGTCGATGACCGGGCCGATCGGTGGGCGGTTGTTCCAGGTGAGGGTGGCCTGGCTCCAGGGGGCCAGGGTCTCGTGGCACTGGACCTCGCCCACTTCGGCGGTGGTGTCGCCAAACAGCGTGTAGTCGAACCCGTAGTAGAGCCACGCGTAGGCGTACTGAACGACCGTGCCCGGCTGGGTGAGCTCGGGGGGCAGGTCGTAGCGGATGTAGTACTCGAAGCTGTGGTCCGAACCGCCCAGGGTGTTGGTGAAGGCGTAGGCGCTGTTTCGGAAGCCACGCGCGAGGTCGGGAAGGAACGCATACGGAGCCGAGTCCTCTCCGGACTGGATCAGATAGGTATCCGCTGGTGCGGGCGCTGGCATCGCCAGGATCATCCAGAGGGCGATCAGATGGAGAGACGCGCTTCGCATGGAGCCTCCGATACCTAGAGGGCCGGGGAGCTGAATTCGCCGACGAGGCCGACGAAGAAGGAACGACCGCGGATCGAGTAGGAGTCCTCTCGACGCTCGTCGGTCACGTTGAGAAAGTCGCCGAACAGGGAAATACGACCGGCTCCTGGAAGTGACCACGAGTCGGGGAGGGGCTGGACCACCCGCACATCGAATCGGTACGACGGGTCGGTACGAGCGGTCGAGTCAGCGAAGGACAGCAGGCCCGTGCCGCTGCGCTCGGGGATGACACCGCTCCGGTACAGGGCCGTGCCCGTGATCTGGGTTTCGAGGTGGGGGACCCGGAACACCGCGCGACCCGTCACCGCATGCTCGGGCTCGTTCGGGAGCTCGTCGGCGTCGATGTTCGAGTCTTTGACTTCCGTCCGGAGGAAGGTGTAGTCCACGAGCACTTGCACCCACCGGCCATAGCGAAGCCGCAGCTGGGCTTCACCCCCCCAGGTGATCACGGAGTCGAGGTTCGTCTTTCGGAAGACGTTGGAATTCAGGGGTAGCTGCTGCGCCACCTGCATCCCCGAAAAGAAGGCGACGCACTCGGGTGTCCAGTCGGCGGGATCCGGGAAGAACATCCGTTGGGCTTGGCAAATCGCCGCGATCTCGGGGGTGAAGGTTGGATCGACGAGGACGGTCGTCGTGCCAATGGAGATCGTCTCGGCGAACTGGGACCGAATGAAGTCGTCGATGTCGTTGTAGAACGCCGAACTCGAGAGGCTGACCCAGTCGAAGGGGCTCCACTCGAAGCTGCCGCGCAACGAGAGCGAGTCTTCCGGCTCGAGGTTCTCGTTCCCCGCCAGGAAGTAGGCGCCTCCGAGTTGGGGCGTGGGGGGCTGGAACAGGTCGCGCAGTGAGGGCGTGCGGTAGTTGAGGCCGCCCGATGCGCGCAGCTTCAGGGTGTCGTGGGGCTTCAAGAGAATGGCCGCCTGGGGCAGCACGCGCTCCTCGAATTCGCTGTGGAAGCGGATCCGACCGCCGAGCACCAGTGAGAACCAATCCGTGAGCGCGCTCTCGGTCTGGATGTAGACGCTCGGGTTGAAGAAGGACTCGTCCTCCCGTCGTCCCGCTGCGAGCCCGTCGTTCTCGATGTTGGGGGGCAGGGTGCCTTCGTCCAGGCGCAGGCGCTGCACGAGGGATTCGACGCCCGCCACGATCGAGTGCTCGACTTCCCACGTCGTCATGTAGTGGTCGACGAGCAGTTCCCCCTTCCACTCGTCTTCGAAGAGCGTAAAGGACCGACCGACGTCCGAGTCGGTCTCGACGGCGTAGTAGTTGCCGTTGACCGTCACCTGCGTGCTGTCGAGGGCGAGCCATTCGATTCCCGTGTTGACGCGGTAGTTCGTGTCGGTGCGCGGCAGGTTGTCGTCGCTGTCTTCGGGGACGAAGTCGTCGTCCTCGATCCGCGCGGCGGCGTTGCCGCGCAGGGTGATCGCGTCGCCGATCGGGGCATCCCACTTCGCGTACAGGAAGTAGGACTGGGTCTGGGATTCGTCGCCACCGACCTGGGCCGACACGATGTCGGGGTCGGAGGGCTCGTCGAACCCGTTGATCTGGTCGTACTCCCCCGAGAGCGAGAAGCCGATGGGCCCGAGTCGCAGCGCGCCCGTGCCGCCGCCGATCGCCCTGCGATCGCTGCCGCCGGCGCCCCGGAACCCGAACTTCCACCCCTCGCTCGGGGCGTCGTGGGTGATGATGTTGACGACGCCGCCGCCCGAATCGCTGCCGTAACGAACGCCCTGGTTTCCCCGCAGCAGCTCGATGCGTTTGACGTTCTGCAGGGGGATGTCGGCGGCATCCCCGACGCCCCCGATCTCGCCGCTCCACCGCTCGCCGTCGACGAGGAGCTTGGTGTACTCGGGGGGCATGCCCTCGATCGAGATCGCGGCCTCCTGCCCCTGGATGCGCTGAGAGGTGCGGATCCCGGCCAGGTACTGGAGGACCTCGGCGGCGTCGGTCGCCGGGATCGCCTTGACCTGCTCCTCGGTCACCGTCTCCGTCTCGATCGCCGTGTCCTGGAACACCTCGACCGGTCGCAGGCGCTGGTCGCGCACCTCGATGTCGCCGCCCTCGTCGACCTCGCCGCCTTCATCGATCTCGTCGTCGCCAACAGTGGTCCCATCGCGCTCGTCCGCGTCTTGGGCGAAGAGCGGAGCAGGCGTGTAGGCAAGCAGAGCCAGCATGAGGCAGAGCCAACGCATGGGGGGTGGGGAGTCTCACGAGGACGGGGTCGGTCTGGCTGGCTACCGCGCAGTAGCGAGCTGGACGAGAACCAGGAGTCGAAGAGCTAGCCGTCGAGATCGAAGCGCATGTTGAACTTGATCTTGCGGGCGCCACCAGGCGGCGGAGCGAAGGGCGCTGCGCGCTCGACCGCGCGACGGGCCTCGTGCGAGAGCACTTGAGGCGAACGCCCCGGCGTCTCGATCGACTTCACCTCGCCCGAGGGGCCTACCGCGATGACGAGCCGCACCATGCCCTCGGTGCCGCGTCGTCGCGCCATCGCCGGATAGCGCCTCTGCGCAGTGATCTTCTGCTTGACCAGCGCGCGCCAGCGTTGCAGTTCGTCGGCAATGGACGGACCGGGGGCGACGGACGGCACGGGCAACGCCGCCACGACCTGCGCCTCGGAGCTGGCGGCCGCGACGACGGGTGGTGCCGGCTCGGCTGCTTCTTCCGCCGGTTCCGGAGTGGGCTCGGCCGCGACGGGGGCCGGTTCCGGTTTGGGCTTGGGCTTGGCGACGGGTCTCGCGATCGGCTTCGGCTCGGTCACCGGTTCCGGCGGCTCGGGGACCGCCTCGGGCACCTCGTGCGGGGCCGGCGGGAGTTCGACGACCCGCACCTGGACCGAGAGTTCGGGCGCCATCGGCGCATGGGTCGCGGTGGCGGTTCCCTGCAGCCAGAAGGCGGCGGCGGCATGCACGACGAGTGAGGCCGCGAGCGCGCGGCCGAGCCAGCTTCGTCGTTGGGGGGAACGGGTCACAGCGGGCGGCAGTCTACTTGGTCAGGATCAGGCGGTGGTTGCGGGTCAGGCGCAACGTGTAGAGCTCGCCGTCGAGTTCGATCCGCAGGAGTCCGGCAGGTCCGAGGATGTCTGTCGCGTTGACGGTCCGGACGGCCTGGTCCGGCGCCTTGGGCGCCGCAGCGGCGGGATTGGCCTCGATGGGCTGCATTGGATCTCTCCGTTCTTCGTCGTCGGGGGCCATGCGGTCCCGCCTCGCTGATCGAATCGTGGGCGTCGGAGCCCCGGCTGTCCGGAAAGCGAACGGCAGCCAAGGTGCTGGCAACGCGCACGGGGTCCCGGCATGCTTACCGGGCGCGCGCAAGATAATGGAATTGATTTTCAATTTCAAGCTTGCTAACCGTCCACCTTAGACACGCGTGCAAGTGTGCGTAGGTCAAACGCCGTTTCGCTCGGCGCTTCTGGGAAAGGGAACGGACGATGCCCCCTGATCGCCCGCCTGCGGTCGACGACGACCGCTGGGACCACCGACGTGTGTTCGCATTGCTGCGCGAACTCGGTCGATTGCGTGTAATTCACCGCAGCGGTGCCAGTACCTTCGAAGCGCTGTGTACGATGGGCCCCCACGGTTTCGCGGGTGGCTACCTCAACGCGATCACGGATGCCTATCACTGGCACGTGAAGCTCGACGAGTTCGGCTTCCTGCGGACCCACGACACCACCCACGCGCGCTCGGGTCGTCGCGTCCTGTTCTTCGAGCTCTGCGCCACCCGCGAGGCGAAGCCCTTTGCGATGATCTACCTGCATCGCGAAAAGGGAGCCGAGTTCGAGGTCGACCGCGAGAAGCGCTTCCTCGAAGCGCATGCCGCGCTGGCGACCGGGCGCGAGCTCGAACCCTTCGACGGAGAAGCCCCAGAATGATGATTCGAAGCGGCCGCATGGCGGCCCTGACCCTGCTCGTGCTCCTGACGGCGGCGGCCACAGCGTCCGCTGAGGCTGCGAAATCGCTGCGCGTGGCCACGCTGCTGCCCAGCGTCGAAGACGCGCTGCGCGACCTGCCGGGGGTCGAGGTCGTCGCCGGCGTCCGTCGTTCCTTTACTGCGCCCGAACGAACCGATGTGATCGACCTCGGCAGTCCGCACCATCCCAACGTCGAGCGCCTGGCGACGTCCCGGGCGGACCTGGTGATCGCCGACGCCCTGATCAATGGCCACCTCGAGGAGATGCTCACCCGCTTCGGCGCCGAGGTGATGATGATCGACACGACGAGTGTCGAAGGCATCTTTGCCGGCCTCGTCGCGGTGGGACGCCGGGTGGGGGCCGAGCAGGCCCTCGAGCAGCGTGTGGCATCGGCCCGCGAAGGGGTGAATGCGCAGAAGGTCGAGGCGCCGCTCCGTGTGCTCGCCCTGTTCGGCACGCCGGGCAAGTTCCAGGTGATCACCGACCAGAACTGGATCGGCAGTCTGCTCGACACGCTGGCTCTCGAGAATCTGGGGGCTGGGGTGAGGGGCGAGCAGCGAATCCCCGGATTCGTCGCCGTCAGCCAGGAGCATCTCTCCACGTTGCGCCCGGACCTCGTGCTGCTGGTGGCCCATGGGGATCCCCGCGCGATCCAGGGCGAATTGCAGAAGCAGCTCGCGGGCAACGGTCCGCTCGGCCAGCTCGGCAAGTCGGCGTCCCACGGCGTCCACGTGCTGCGCCCCGATCTCTTCATGGGCAATCCTGGGCTCGCCCTGCCTGCCGCGGCCGAAGCCCTCGCGGCATACGCGGCCACGACGCCGTCCGTCGCTGCGCCGTGAGCCGACTTTGGGGACAACTCCGGACGCTCTACCTGCGTCTGCGCGAGCGCCCCAGTTTCTGGGCGATGCTCTTGACCGCGGGCGTGGGAGCAGCAGCGTTGCATGCACTCACGACCGGAGCGGTCGCGGTGCCCCTCGCGGAGCTGTGGCCGGCTCTCATCGATGAGGAGCATGCCTTCCATGCCGTCGTCTTCGACGTGCGGTTGCCGCGGATCGTCGGGGCCGTCCTGGTCGGAGCATCGCTGGCCTGCGCCGGGGCGCTAATGCAGACCGTCGTGCGCAACCCGCTGGCCGACCCTGGCTTGATCGGGGTGAGTGCCGGTGCGGGCGTCGCGGTCCTGCTGGTGATCGTACTGGCACCCGAAGCGACGTTGGCTCTGCCGTTCTTTGCCTTCCTCGGGGCGAGCACTGCCCTGACCGTGCTGATCGCGAGCGCCTGGACCAAGGCGCGCACGCCGGCGCCCCTCCGGATCATCCTCTCGGGCGTTGCGCTTCAGGCGCTCGGTCTCGGGCTACTCGCGATCCTCCAGTTCTTCTACGCCGACCGCGCGCCGGCCTTCGTGGCGTTCGTGATCGGATCGCTGAACGGTCTTTCCTGGACCGACGTCGGCATCGTGCTGGTCCCTACCGTGATCGGGCTGAGTCTGGCGCTGATCGGGATCCGCACCCTCAACCTGCTGCTCTTCGACGACGCCACGGCGAGTGGCGTCGGGCTCCGGGTGCGCGCAGCACGGCTCGCCGCGTCGGGTCTGTCGGCGCTCTTGGCCGCCGGTGCGGTCAGCGTCGCCGGGCTGGTCGCTTTCGTCGGACTGATCGTGCCCAACGGGATCCGGCTGCTGACGGGGCCGGACCACAAGGTCTTGATCCCGCTCACCGCTCTGGGCGGTGCGCTGCTCATGATTTGCGCCGACACCCTGGGACGCACGGCGGTGGCGCCGCTCGAGCTGCCCGTGGGCGCTCTGCTCGCGCTGATCGGCGGACCGTACTTCCTCGTGCTGCTCCGGTGGAAGCTGGTATGACGGCGATCCTCGAGGCGAAGCGCGTCTGTGCGCGTCATGACGGTGGAGATCACGACGCGATTCGCGACGTCAGCCTGGCCATCGCGCCGGGCGAGATCGTCGTACTCCTCGGGCCGAACGGTTCGGGGAAGAGCACGCTGCTCGCCTCGCTCGCTGGTGAGATCCCGCCGCGCGAGGGGAGCGTCCAACTCGACGGGAAGGATCTTCGCGAGTACAAGCCGAAAGCGTTCGCGCGCCGCGTAGCGCGATTGCCTCAGGATCCGGCTACGCCGGAGGGGCTTTCGGTCGGGTCCCTGGTCATGAGCGGGCGCCACCCCCACCTCGGTTTCTTCGAGGCGCCGGGCCCCGAAGATGCCGCCGCCGTGCGTCGCGGTCTGGAGGCCGTCGGCCTCTCGGACGCCGCGCATCGCTCCGTCGATCGCCTCTCGGGCGGGGAGCGACGCCGCGCCTGGATCGCCATGGTGTTGGCGCAAGAGGCGGACGTGCTGTTGCTCGACGAGCCGACGGCAGCCCTCGATCTGCGGCACCAGTGGGAAGTGCTCGACAACCTGTCGCGCATCTCCCAAGACCGCGGCATCACCGTCGTGGCCGCACTCCACGACCTCGAGCAGGCGGCGAGCCTGGCCCACCGGGTGGCCGTGATGCACCGCGGCCGTCTCTACGACCTCGGGCCCCCGGAGCGCTGCTTGCGCGAGGACACGATTCGCGACGTCTACCAGGTAGACGCGCTGTTGCAGAAAGAAGACGGCGCTCTGCGGATGCGCGTGCGGGGACCTGCAGACCCGCTGCGCAGCCTATGAGACCCACGAAGCGAGGCAGATACCCAGCGATGTGGAATCGACGCAACCAGAACCCCGGCTCTGCCGGTCGGCCGCTCCCGGCCGAGTTCCTCGAGTGGCAGGTGAAGCTGCGGGCCTGGACGATGCACGAGACCCACGGTGCGCCCCACGCGGGCGTCGCGCCGCTGTTGGTCGTGCGACAGCCGGGACTTGCGGTGGGCGTGAGCAGCCACTCGATCATTTGCGGGCTCCTACCGGCGCCCGGGGTTCTCGACGCAAAGACCGTCGAGTTTCGCGAGCTCTACGAAGCCCATATCGGCGACGGCGCCCGCGCGGTGTACGACCAGGGCATTGCCTACCTCAAGAACTACTACGAGGAGGCCTCGGCCTTCGACCCGGGCAGCATCACCACGCTGCTGCCGCGGAAACTCCCCGTGGTCGACGCCTTGCGGTCCGAAACCAAGTGCGCGCTCGTGTTCTACGTCTTCGACCTCGTGGACAAGAGCGAAGTCGGGCGGTTGCGCTGTCTGCACGTGGACTGTGAAGCCGACGTGCTCGAGAGCGGCCCGGTCTACGACAACGTGTGGTGGCACAACACGCTCTTCCACGGCCCGGCCGACGAGCACGTCGTGATCCACTTCCGGCACCGCGGGACCTGGGATACCCGCTTCGGTGCGCTGGACGAGGTGGCCTCGTGATCCGGATCGTCTGCGTCGCGCTCGGACTCGCCTTCGCGGCGGTGGCTGGGGCCCAGGAATCGGCCACCCAGGCCGTGGCGGCCTACGACCAGTTGCCGCCGCCCGCGAGCGAGCGAACCCTCGCCGACTGGTACGCCATGGGCGGCTGGGTGATGCACCTGCTCGTTGCCTGTTCGGTGATCGCGGTTGCCATCGGCCTCGAGCGCGCGGTTTCGCTTCGCTCCGGGGCGGTGGCGCCGAGGCGGCTGACGAAAGCGCTGGTCAAGGCGGCCAGCTCGGCGGACTTCGCCCTCTTCGAAGAGCACAACCGGAAGTCGAGCTCGGCTCTGGCATCCCTCGGCGGAAACCTCCTGGAGGCCTGGCGACGTACCCGCGATCGCGTTGCGACCGAAGAGGCTCTCGAGGTGGCCGCGAGTTCGGAAACGGCTCGACTGTCCCGCAATCTCTCGCTGCTTTCGTCGGTCGGGAACGTCGCCACGCTCCTTGGCCTGCTCGGAACGGTTCTCGGGATGATCGAAGCCTTCGAGACGATCGCGAGTCAGGGATCGAGTGATGCAGCGGTGGTGGCGGGCGGCATCTTCCGCGCGCTGGTGACCACGGCGGCTGGCCTTTCGATCGGCATTTTCGCTTTTACGCTTCATGCACTCTTGCGCCGGCGGGTCGAGGGTTGGATCGAGCGGCTCGAGGACGACCTCACCGAGGTCCTCGACGCGCTCGAGACCGTCGAGTCGACCGAGCTTCTGCCGGCCCGCGAGGAGGCTCTCGAGCCCCAAGCGGCCGCGTCATGAGGATCGCGCGCGGCGTCGAAGCCGAGGACAACGGCATGGGGCTCACGCCGCTCATCGACGTGGTCTTCCTGCTCCTGATCTTCTTCATCGTCGCCACGTCGTTCAACGAGCCGCGCCTGTCGCTGGAGCTCCCCGCGGCCGAGACGGCCGCGATGAGTGAGCCGGTCGAAGCCGTGCGCGTCGAGATCCGCAACTCGGGCGAGATCGTCGTCGACGGCGAGACGACCACGCTGCTCGATCTCGACAGCCTGTTCGCGAAGCGTGCCGGCGATGTCGACGTCGTCGAGCTGCGCGCTGAACTCGCGGTGCCCCACGGCTCCGTGGTCGAAGTTCTGGACCGAGCCCGTGCGCACGGTCTGACGGAGGTATCCATCGCGGTCGAACCGCGCGCGGGGCCTGCACCCGCGAATCCATGATGTTGTCCGGCCCTCGGATGCGAAGTGCGTGTCCGAAGGCCGGTGCTGTCCGGTGAGGCCCAAGCGAAGCGCCAGGCCCCCTCGCCAAAATGAGGAGAAAGCAGAAATGGCTGGGAAGGCTAGTAACACTCGGAGGGGGCTCTGGCTCTCTCTATTGATCCTGTTGTGGACGTTGCCCGCGGGCGCGCTCCCGATCGTCCCGTTCACGGAGACCTTCAACGTGGACGACTCCAATTGGCTGGATGCCACGAGCGGCGCGCCGACCTACAACGCGACCGGCGGCCCTGATGGCAGCGGCTACATCTCGACCACCCAGATCGCCCAGGGTCCGCCCTTCGGGACGATCATGTTCCGCGCCAACCAGTCGGCTGGCGCCAGCGGCGGGAACTTCTCCGGCGACTGGGGCAACGTGATCACCCTGACGGCGGACGTTCGTCACGACGGCCCCGCGCCGGCGAGCTTCTTCTTCCGCTTCTCGGCGGGACCGGGGAACTCGCTGATCGGCCTGACGGGCGCTCCGGTGGCCGCGAACGTCTGGACGACGCTGACCCTGGCGATCGACGCCTCGAACCCGCTCTTTACGAGCGGCGGCGGCACCTTCGCTTCGGTGATGCCCAATGTCCAGGACTTCCAGATCGGTGTTGTTGGTGATGCCGCGACGTCGGTGACCTGGGACCTCGACAACGTGAGCATCGTGCCCGAGCCCTCGACGGCGCTGCTCGTCGCGGGTGGGCTGCTCGCGATGGCCCGCGCGCGTCGCCGCAGCTAGTTCGAGACGACCCGAAAAGGCGGGCCCGGGTGCGCTGGCACCCGGGCCCGTTTTCGTTGGCGGCCTCGCGTTTCGATCAGGGGCCGACGCCGCGGTTCAGGCGAATTCACTGGTGTGGCTGGCTTCTGCATCGCGATTTGCCGTCACGTTCGTTTGTCGGAATCGGCGCGCCGCTGCACATGCGCCCGAACGGGCACGCATTCACGCAATCGTCACCGTTCGAATCGCTGTACACATTTCTTCCCTCGCTATTGTGCAGAGCATCGCGTGCCACGCGCGCCCGAATCGGCACACGTTCAAATCCGGTCGCGACGAACGCTCTAGAGGCATCCCTCGTCGCGCAGTAGGTCTCGTCGGTGAGTCTCCTGTGGCCATCGCAGGCCTGCAGTGCGTCTCGTCTCGAGGGCTTCGTCGTTCGCTCTTCATGCTGTCCAAGACGTCTCGGACGTCGCAGGGCAGAAGGGAAGCGTTCGTCCGAAACCGAGTTGTCCGCCTCTGTGTCCGATTCCAAGACGACGGCCGCTGCCGACCGCTGGCTGCACGGCCCCGCTTCCGATCTGCTTCTCGGCAGTGCTCTGGTGTACCTGCCGCTGTTCGCGTTGCTCCTCGGTGCGGGCACGCGGCTCGAGGCGTGGATTCCCATGAGCCTCATGCCGCTCGTGATCCTCGCGTTCAACACGCCCCACATCGGGGCGACCCTGTTGCGGGTGTACGAGCGGGAGGACGATCGCCGTGCCTACCAGATCTTCGCCCTCTACCTGACGCTGCTGCTCGTCGGGCTGAGCCTGGCCGGCCTGTACGTGCCCGTCATCGGGTCGGTTCTGATCACGCTCTACGTCACCGTGATCCCCTGGCACTTCACCGGCCAGAACTACGGGATCGCCGTGCTCTTCCTCCGCCGGCGCGGGGTCGAGCTGGATCCGGAGACGAAGCGGCCGCTCTATCTCACGTTCATCCTGACCTACGCGATCACCTTCGTCGCGCTGCACGGGGACGTCCTCTCCGACGCCTATGCCCCCCTGCGGGTCATCGGCACGCAGTACCGCTTCTTCGCCCTGGGGATCCCGGGTTCGATCGTCTGGTTCCTGCTGGCCGGCCTCGCGATCGGCTACGTGCACTGTGTGCTGCAGGCTCTCTCGCGGCTTCGCGCCGTCGCGAGCTGGGGGCAGATCGCGCCGGCCGTCGCGTTGATGGGCGTGCAGGCGCTCTGGTACGCGGTTCCCATTCTCATCTACTTCGTGATGGACCCGAGCGGCATCTTCCCGTTCGATGCGGCCCACTACGCGTACACGTTCACGTGGATCACCCAGATCCACGCGGTCCAGTACCTCTGGGTCTCGAGTTACTTCGCCCAGCGGCGTGATCCAGGCTTGTCGACCGGCCGCTACTTCGGCCGCGCGCTCCTCGCTGGGACGGCCGTCTACGGGGTGCCCGCGCTGCTGCTGGCGCCCGGAGTCCTGGGCAGCGTGCCCTTCGATGGCGGCCTGTTCATCATGCTCGCCGGAGCGTTGAACCTGCACCACGTGCTCCTCGACAGCGCGATCTGGAAACTGCGTTCGAGCCGGGTGGCGAGCGTGCTGCTGCGTCCGAGCGAGTCGGTTACGGCCCCGGCCGAACGGGCCCCATCGGGCTGGCGGCCCCTGGTCTGGGCCTCGGGAACCCTGGGGCTGGCACTCATGGTGTTCGGCACCCTCGAGAGCCACTTCGGGAGCCTCGGCGCGATCGAGCGCAAGGATCTCGTGCGCCTCGAGCAATCCAGTCGACGTCTCGCCTGGATGGGACGCGAGAGCCCGAACCTGCACGAGAGCATCGCCGTGCTCCGCGCCGAGCGCGGCGACCTGGGTGGCGCCCTCGAGGCGCTCGAACGCGCCGTCTCGCTCCAGGCCACCGACACGGCCTGGGTGAACATCGGGCGCATTCGCGAACGCAGCGGGGATCTTCCCGGTGCGATCGAGGCCTATCGCGAAGCCGCCGCTCTCGCGCCCGACTCCGAGGACGTGCGGCGTGAACTCGAGCGCGCATTGGAAACCCGCGCTGCGTCGCGGGTCCGGCGTGAAGACGTCGCCTCCTAGGAGCCGTCCACGGGCTGGGCGTCTGCGCAGATCGGTGAGCCGGCATCGACCCGGTAGCAGAGTCCGAGCGGAGTGTCGTCGGCCCAGGTGTCGGGCTCCCGCCAGTAGCCGCACCAGTCACGGCGTTCCCCGTCGGGTTCGCCGGCGACGAGTACGAAGCGGGTGCCCGTGTCATCTTCGGGGACACCGTCATGGACCAGGGGCGTCCACGCGCCCTCGTCGTTCCGGATGGCGGCGTGGAGCCGCGGGGTGTGGTCCAGTGTCGCCTCGGTCTCGAAGCAGACCCGCGTGAGCGGTGCGTCACCGAAGTGCGCGATCCACGTCTCTGCGTCGCGCGGATCGCCGGCGACCCCCGGCCACGGGTAGGCGCGCGAACGGACGCTCTTGTGCCGCCAGCTGCGCTCGCGCGGCGGACGCTGGGGGAGCGCGTCGCCGTCGGCGAGACCCGCGTACTTCTCGAGCAGATAGCGCGGTGCTGCCGGGCCGTAGAGCGTGCCCGACCCCTCGTAGTGTTGGAGAGCGTACTCCTCGGGTGTGGTGAAGTAGTAGGCGTAGCCGTTGCTGAGCCCGAGCAGCACCACCTCGTCCAGGCTGCGCCGGTTCGCGACGGCGTGGGCGATGCGGCGGCCCAGCGTCGTGGTGAACTCGCCCGGCAGCGTGACGAAGCGCAAGGGCCCGAGATCGTGCAGGCCGATCTCGACCTGCGGGGCCGGCTGCAGGCTCGCGAAGACCATCTGCGAGATCGGGAGGAAGGGCAGGAAGAGCGGGACCGGCCCGAGCTCCAGGAAGTTGAGCGCTGGCACCTTCGCGCCCTGTCGGCCCCAGGGAAGCGGATTGCGGAATCCTTCGAACCAGACGATGCCGACGTTCGACGGGCCGTCCTCGGCGCCGGCCAGCGTGGCGTGTCCGGGGAGCGGCAGCCGCGCGGTGCAGCGTGGCCCGGCATCGTCATGGTCCGCGAGGCATTGGTTGCCGAGCGGCAGTTGTTGGCGCCGATGGGCGATCGACGCCAGCTCGAGAGGGCGACTCTCGTCGGGTGCGAGCAGCTTCCGGGTGGCGAGGGACGCGAGTCGCAGGACGTCGGCGCGGTCGCGGCCCTGCTCCGCCCGCCAGGCGGGGGAGACGTCGCCCTGGGCACCGTTGAAGAGTGCGACGACGACCGGACCCCCTTCCCGTGCGGCGAAGGCCCGCTCGGCGGTGAGTGCCATCGCTCCGAACACGTCACTCGACACCAGCGGGAAGGCCGAACCCACCACGGTGGCGTGGAGCGTCAGGAAGCCGGCCACACCGAGCAGCGCCCCGCTCTCGGTGGCACGCAGTTCCAGGGCCCTCAGTCGGCGGTCGACGGCGGCACACGTGGCATCGCGGGGGTCGTCGGCGTGCTTCTCACAAGAAGCGTTGGCGTTCTCGGCGAGGATCGCGTCGGCTTCCGGGTTCGCCAGGAAGGGATCGAGGCTGCGGTTGCGCTGCAGGCCCGCGACGGTGCTCTCGCTCCAGCGCGCGGTCGCGGGTTCGGCGCGGGAGACCGCCGTCGCAACCGCTTCCGTGATCCCGTCCGCCAGCTGCTCGAAGAGGGCGGGCTGGAAGCCCGGTTCCACCTGGGCCATCGCCCCGAAGAACCGATCGGTGGAATAGTGCCCGGGGCTGTGATGGGTGTGGGTCGCGGAGAGCACCAGCTGGGCGCGGCGCAGCTTCCGGGCGGCGCTGTGCGGTGACTCGGCGAGACGCTGGGCCACGCGATCGAGCAGTCCCTCGGGCAGCGACCAGAGGTCGGTCGAAACGAGCACCAGGGCGTTGCCGTCGGGCGCTTCGAGGTAGACCGCACGGGCGAACAGACGCAGCCACACCCCGCGCGACACCTCGCCGAGGGTCGAGTAGCCACCCATCCCGGTGCCGGGCAGGGGGGTGATGTCGACGCGCGCGGCGCCGGCGCGAAATCGACCGGTGCCTTCGACCTGTCCGATGCCGGTCGGGTAGCTGCCGGTGATCACCGTGGTCCCGCAGGCAAGCAAGAGAATGGAGATCGCGACGATCGCAGCGAACGAAGCCGGACGTAGGTGCATGCGCGAGAAGAAGCGCTGCGCAGGACTCGATGTCAAGTCGCGTACGGCGGATCGTCTCGGTGCGTGAACACGCTCAGAAGCGGACGTAGCGGTCCGGCGTCGCCTCGTGGGTCGCGTCTTCGCTGGAGGTGTCGGGCAGCCCGGGCAGCGCCGAGAGGGCCGAGAGCAGGTCCAGCGGCACCACGAACGTCGCGCGTTCGGGCTCGGGCAGCTCCACGCGGAGCCCCTCCCGCTCTCGGACTTCCCGCTCACTCTCGGCGTAGGTGAGCCCCATCAAGGCCCAGGCGGCGCAGAGGCCGAGGGCCGTCCCTCGCATCGGACGGTACGTCGAAACCACGAGCCGCGTGTCGGCAGAACACGTGCAGAAGTTGAGCCGAGCGGGGTGCGCGTGGGAGGGGAAGAATGGAGCCGACGAGCGGATTTGAACCGCTGACCTGCTGATTACGAATCAGCTGCTCTACCAACTGAGCTACGTCGGCGTCGGTGGCCTCTACGGGGCGCAGCGGGCCGGACTTTAGCTGTCGCACCCGGGGGTCGCCATCGGGGCTGCGGCACTCCAGGTGGCTCGGCGCGTCCCGAAAGGCGGCGAAGATTGACGCCAGACCCGGCCTCCCCATAGGATGGACGCAGCTGCGCTGGAGGTATCGCCATGTCCGTTCTTCCCCTCGTCGACCTCGTCATCTTGATGGGATCGGGAAGTGTGGCCGTCGGCTTCCTGTTGAAGGCGGTCGCCCTGACCACCCGCTACAACCCCACCTTCCTGGGCTTCTCGTCGATCGACATGCTGATCATCGCCGGCCTCTGCTTCGGGTTCGCGCTGGTGCTCACCGCGCGCACCTGGCTGAAGCTGAACGAGCCTCACCTCCAGGCGCTCCAGCGCCGCATCGGCGAGGAAGAGGCCCAGCGCCGAGCCCAGGAGATCGAGGCCGAGCAGCGCCCGGACCTGGCGGGAGCCCGTTCCTCGGAAGCCGCCTAGCTGACGGCGCCGCTAGCGGCCGCGCCCAAAGGGACCCAGGCGCCGAAACGGACAGACCCCACCCGCGCGCGGTTCACCGCGAAGCGGGTCGGGTCGTGGGTCCGTGGAGTCGAGCGGGCCTCTGGCAGAGTTCGCCCCTATGGGGGGCCTCCGCCTGGGGGCGGGCGCTATTCGCGGCCCGGGACGAGGCGCAGAGCCGATCGCGTCATCTCGCGGTAGAGGGACGCGCTGGCGCTCCAGATCTCGCTCGCCTTGTACTTCGCCTTGTTCAGCATGACTTGGCCTCCGCGAAGGAATGTGGACATCCGGGCCCCTCCCGTGTCAGGGAATTCGCCGCTCCCGCCCCAGCCCGATGCGCTGGGAGGCCGCGCCCGCGGGGGCTACCTTGCTCCCGTGAGCAGCAGCGCGGCTAACTCGGCCTCTCATCGGCAGATCTGGATCGACGGTGAACTGGTTCCCTGGGACCAGGCGACGGTCCATGTGCTTTCCCACAGCCTCCAGCGGGGCTCGCTGATCTTCGACTACATGAGCGTCCACGAAGCCGACGGCGGTACCGCCGTCTTCCGTCTGGACGAGCACGTCGGTCGCCTCCTCCACTCGGCCGAGCTGGTGGGGCTGCCGCTGGAGCTGGACGCGGCGGCGATCCGCAGCGCCATCTGCGCGACGGTCCGCGCCAACCCAGGAGCGAAGGCGGTCAAGGTCAGTGCCTATCTGCCTTCGATCGAAGTGGACGTGGTCCCGCTCGACCCACGCGTCACCGTCGCGATCGCGGCCTACGATCCCCAGGCGGACATCAACGCGGGGAAACCCCAGGCGCCTCACCGGCCCGAGACGCTCTCGATCTGGATCGAGAAGGCGGTGAAGAACCGCCGCGAGGACATCGTGCCGCCCCAGGCGAAGGTCTCGGCCAACTACACGTCGCCGATGCAGGCGAAGTGGAACGCGCGCAAGGCGGGCTACGACGAGATCCTGCTGGTCGATGAAGCCGGTCACGTTGCGGAAGGGCCCACGACGAACGTGTTCCTGGTGGATGCGGCGGGAACCCTGGCGACGCCCACCGAAGAGAAGGTGCTGCTCGGCGTCACGCGGCGCTCGATCCTCGAGCTCGCCGTCGACGAGGGGTTGAACGTCGAAGAGCGCGGCATCCGACCCGAGGAACTGGCGAACGCAGAAGAGGCGTTCCTGACCGGCACCACCGCAGGCGTCTGGCCGATCGCGAAGATCGACGACAAGCCTCTCGGGGCCGCGGTTCCGGGCCCGGTGAGCCAGCGCCTGCGCGAGCGTTTCCGCGCGGCCACCCGCGGCGCCGACCCCGCCTTCGCGCACTGGCTCACCTACGTGGATACCGAGCGGGCGGGTCGCGGATGAGCGCTCCCGAACCGAGTACGAAGGGCCGCAAGAGGGTGCTGTCGGGGGTGCAGCCCTCCGGCGACTTCCTTCACATCGGCAACTACTTCGGGGCGCTGCGCCAGTTCGTGGAGCTGCAGGAAGCCCACGAGATGCTCCTCTTCATCGCGGACTACCACTCGATGAACAGCGTGCGTGACGGCGCCGCCCGGCGGACCTATACGCACGCTGTCGCCCTCGACTACCTGGCCTGCGGCCTCGATCCCGAGCGGGCGATGCTGTTCCGCCAGTCGGACGTCCCCGAGGTCACCGAATTGACCTGGATGCTCTCGACGGTGACGCCGATGGGACTTCTCGAGCGCGGCCATGCCTACAAGGACAAGGTGGCGGCGGGTCAGCCCAGTGACCACGGCCTCTTCGCCTACCCGGTGCTCCAGGCCGCCGACATCCTGATCTACCACTCGGATCTCGTTCCGGTCGGCCAGGATCAGAAACAGCACATCGAGATGGCCCGAGACATCGCCCAGCGCTTCAACCACACCTACGGCGAAGACCTGCTCGTGCTACCCGAGCCCTACATTCCCGAAGAGGTCGCGGTGATTCCCGGCACCGACGGGCGCAAGATGAGCAAGTCGTACGGCAACGCGATCTCGATGTTCGACAAGCCGAAGGCGGTGAAGAAGTCCGTGATGGGGATCGTCACCGACTCGACGCCGGTGGAGGAGCCGAAGGACACGTCCGGGCACCTGTTCCAGCTCTGGTCCCTGTTCGCGGATGCGGCCGAGCGCGAGGAGATGTTCGCGCGCGCCAAGGGCGGCGGGCTCGGCTACGGCGACGTGAAGAAGGACCTGCTCCAACGGGTGAACGCCACCTTCGAACCGATGCGCGAACGACGGGCGGCGCTCGAAGCGAAGCCCGAAGAAGTCGACGCGGTGCTCGCCGACGGCGCGACGCGCGCGCGAGCGATCGCCCAGCCCGTGCTCGAACGCTGCCGCGAGGCGAGTGGTCTGGGCGCGGCGCGCTCCTAGCCAACCCTTCCTAGACGTGGCGCAGCGCTGCCACGATCTCGAGGCGCGCGGCCGAACGCGCCGGCAGGAAGCCGCCGACGCCGCCGATCAACGCGGCCATGATCATGCCTTGCGCGAGGCTTGCGCCGCCGACGTCGAGCTCGAACGCCATGCCGACCAGCGAGAGGGCGAAGCCGTCCCACGCAAAGGCGAGGCCGATCCCGAGGATTCCGCCCAGCAGGGAGACGAGCGTGCTCTCGAGCAAGAGCGACGCTCCAACGCGCCAGCGTCCAAAACCCAGCGCACGCAGGGTGCCCATCTCGCGAATGCGCTGGCTCATCGTCGCGTACATGGTGTTCGCACCGGCGACGATCGCCCCCAGTCCCATCAGCGCACCGATCAGGTTGCCCAGGTAGACGAAGGCTACCGACGCGCGTTGGAGCCGCGCGTAGTACTCGGGTTCGGTCTTCGCGCTCACGCTGACCTGACGGGAGGTCTCGAGGCGCTCGACGAGGGCGACGGCTTCTTCGGGGCTCTCGGTTCGAAGCACGACGGCCGACGACTCGCGCCGACCGCTTTTGCCCCGGAGGTCCTCGATCGGCAGCCAGAGTTCACTCTCGAAGAATTGACCCTCCGCACCGAGGATGCCGACGACACGGTAGGCGCGATCACGAATCCGCAGCTCGGATCCCACCGAGACGTTGCCCACGTTCTCGGGCACGAGCCGTCCGATCAGCAGCTCGCCCGGGGCTGACGGCAGTCGCCCTGCGATCAGCCGCACGCCGGGGTGCACGAGGAACGCATCGGGCGTGTAGCCCCTCATCATGATGTAGCGCCGGTTCTCCGGGTTCTCGGGGTCGGTACCCGGCACCGGGACGCTCCGGTCGTCGAGGAGCTCGACGCTGGCGAGTGGGGCTCCCTCCGCGTTGCGGAGCACGCCGGCGGTGTAGCGGACGGCGTTCACGGTCGGCGTGTCCAGCCGCGAACTTTCTGCGCTGCTCGCGCCTTTCGAGAGCACCACGACGTTCGAGGGGTCTCCCGTGCTCGTCGCCATTCCCGCGAGAGAACGCGCGGTGGCGCCCATCACGACATAGACCATCACAGAAATCGCGACGCCGAACAGGGTGACGCTCGTCGCCCCTTTTCGGGCGAGCGCGTTGCGCCAGGCGTAGCGCAGCGGGAGGAGCGCGCGGCTGAAAGCGCTGCTCATTCGCTGTACCGCAGGGCTTCGGTGATGGTCATGCGTACTGCGCTCCAGGCAGGCTGCGCACCGGCCAGAATGCCGAGCGGGATCGAGAGCAACGCCGACCGCAGCACCACGGAGGGGTCCGTGATGAATTCGAATCCCGCGCCCGGGATGCGCACTTGGCCGCTGCTGAAAACGGCGTAGGCGAACAGCGCCCCGATCACGCCGCCGGTCACGGCCACGAGCATCGCCTCGGCGAGCACCAGGCTGATCACGCGTTCTTTTCCGTATCCGAGCGCGCGAAGGGTCCCGATCTCGCGGGTGCGCTCGCGGACGCCGATCGCCACACTGTTGCCGACGACCAGCAGCGTGACGGCCAGGGCCAGGTAGCCCACCAGGCGCAACCCGTTCATGGCGTCCGAGAGGCCGGCAATGAACGGTGCGATGTGGCTCTTCTCGGTCACGGTCTCGGTGGACATCACGTAGTTCGCGAAACGCGCGTCGATGGCGTCGGCCGCGGCGGATGCGGTGCCCGCATCTTCGGTTCGGACCTGGACGAAGGTGACCCGGCCGGCACCCCCCATCACGTCTTCGAGGTAGTCGAGCCGGACGACCGCGACCCGATCGAGCCGATCTCCCTTCGCGATGTCCCCGGCGATCTCGAAGCTCAGGGGCGGAGTTCGTCCTCGCCCCCGGATCGTCACCCGCTCGCCCACCTTCCAGCCGTTGTCGGCGAGCAGACGCTCTCCGACCAGGGCGACGGTCCGCTCGGTGAGGAAGCGCCGCAGCTCCCCTCCGGTCACGCCCATCGGAATCCCCATCTTCAGATGGGAATCCGAGGTGACGCCCATGGCCACGGCGAAGCTCCCCTCGCGCCTGCCTTGGCCAAAGTGGAAACGCACCGGGGACGCGGCGCGCACCCCCGGAAGGCTCTCGACCTGCTCGGCGTAGCTGGCCGGAAGCCGGGCGCGCCAGCGACTGAGCCGGTCCTTGGGCTGGACGAAGAGCAGGGCGTCGCTCGACGTGCCGCGGACGACGTTGCTCATCGTGTAGAGCAGGCTCTCGAGGGAGGTGAACAGGAAGAAGGCGATCACCAGGCCGAGGAAGGTCAGCGCCGTGCGCCGCGGGCTGCGTCGGAGCTGCCGTCCGACCAGCGGCGCCTGACGGGCGAGTTCGTGCAGCACGCTCATCCGGCGCTCACCAGGCGGCCCTTCTCGAGGTGCACCAGGCGGCCGGCGCGCTCGGCGGCGCGCGGATCGTGGGTCACCATCACGAAGGTCGTATTCGCTTCACGGTTCAGCAGCTGGAGGAGGGCGAGCACCTCTTCGGCGTTTTCGCTGTCGAGGTCGCCGGTGGGTTCGTCGGCGAGCACGAGCAGCGGGTCGTTCACGAGGGCCCGCGCGATCGCCACCCGCTGCTGCTCGCCGCCCGAGAGCTCGGTGGGTCGGTGATCCATGCGATGGCCGAGCCCGACGATGCGCAGGGCGGCCTCGCAGCGATCGCGACGCTCGTCGGCGTCGTGGTCCGAGATCAGCAGCGGGATCTCGACGTTCTCGACGGCCGTCAGCACCGGGATCAGGTTGTAGAACTGGAAGATGAAACCGATCGAGCGGTTGCGCCACACGTCGAGCTCGTGCTCTTCGAAGTCGCGAAGTTCACGGCCGTCGATGCGCAGGCTGCCCTGGGTGGGGCGGTCGAGGCCGGCGATCAGGTTGAGCAGGGTCGACTTCCCCGAGCCCGACGGTCCCATCAGTGCGACGAACTCCCCCGCTTCGATGTCGAGGGAGAGGTCGGAGAGGACGGGCACCTCCGAGTCTCCGCGCCAGTACGACTTGTGGAGGCCGCGAATCTCGACGAGCCGGCTCACGACGCGGGCAGGGCCACCGGGTCGCCATCGCCGAGACTCGGAGGCGGCGCCTCGACGAGCGGGGTGCCCTCTTCCGGGCCCTCGTCGATCACGAAGAATCCGTCCTCGGTCTCGCGGCCGGTCACGGTCGCGGCGGTCACGCGCCCGTCTTCCACGCTGAACACGACGCGTCGTCCGCCGCGTTCCACCACGGACGAGATCGGGACGGCCCGACGTACCTCGATCGGGGCGCTCGGCTCCGCTTCCAGGAAACTCACCTTCGCCGACATCTCGGGGAGCAGCTCGCGTTCGGGCTCGCGAATGCGCACGGTCACCGGCACGACGCCCTTCTGGCGGTCGGCCATGGCCGCGATCTCGACGACATCGGCAAGGTAGCGGCGTCGCGGCATCGCTTCGGGGGTCACCAGGGCGACGCCGCCGAGCGCGACCTTGCGGATCTCGGTTTCGCCCACCTCGAGCGAGACCTCGAGGGAGGAGAGATCGGCCAGGGTCACGACCGCCGTGCCCGGGTCGCCCTCGGCGGTCACACCGATGGTCAGGAACTCGCCGACGTCGCGGATCTTGCGGATCACCGTGCCGTCGATCGGCGCGACGATCGTACGGTTGTCGTAGGCCACCTGGGCGAGATCGCGTCGCGCAGCCGCTACGTCGCGCTGGGTGCGGGTTCGATCGAGCTCGGCCTGCGAGGCGGCGCCGCGCTGCTGCAGGCGCTCGAGGCGGCGGAGTTCGCGCGTCGCGTCGGCGAACTCGGCGCGCGCGAGAGAAAGGTTGGCGCGCGCTTCGTCGCTCTCGAGTCGCGCCACCAGGTCCCCCACCACCACCTGTTGGTTCTCGGCGACGGACATCTCGACGATCTTGCCCTGGGCCTTGCTCGAGAGGGTGATCTGACGGTGGGCTTCCAGGTAGCCCGACGCCGATAGCAGGACCGGCGGCGAGCCCACGTCGCGCCAGGCGACGGTGACCAGGTCGACCTCCGGAGGTGCGGTAAGGCGCCCCCAGACGATCCAACCGACTCCCAGGAAGGCGAGCAGACCGACGATCCAAGGCCAGCGTCGTCGCCGGCGCGGGCGCCCGGTGGCGTCCGGTCGGGCCTCGCCGCGCAGGACGGCGAGATCGCGGGCCAGGCCCTCGTCCGGCGCATTCGCCGGGCGCGGGCCCCGGGCCGCGGATGCGGCCGGGGGGGACGAAGAATCGGTGGACATCGGACTCCGGGGCGCAGGCGCAGCCGAGAGCCTAGCGATCCACCCCGAAGTCGGCCCGGCGGGAGACCCCGCCAGGAGCCCGCAGCCGTGACCGCGAGCCGTGTCAGCGCATCATTTCCCCGGTGTTCACCAGCAGGTTCTGCCCGGTGATCGCGCGGGCCCGGTCCGAGCAGAAGAAGATCGCGGCCTCGGCGACTTCCTCGTCGGCGGTCATGCGCTTCATCGCGAAGTCGCCGGTGATCTCGCCGACCACGTCATCGAGCGGGCGGTCCTCCTGCTTCGCGCGGGCCGACAGGAATCCCTCGACCGGCGGACCCCACATCCAGCTCGGTACGACCATGTTCACGCGGACGTTGTCGGGACCGAGTTCCTGGGCGAGGTAGTACATCGAAGAGAGCAGGGCGCCCTTCGACGCGGCGTAGCCCGCCTGGGGCAGCGACGGCAGGAACATGGACTGGGAGCCGATCAGCACGATCGACCCACCGCCGGCCTTCTTCATGACCGGGTGGAGCGATCGCAAGAGCGTCCAGATGCCGACCACGTTGGTGTCGAAGGCCTTCCGCCAGTTCTCGAAGTCGGTGTCGTGAAGCCCGCCGAAGGCGTTCTCGTAGGCCGCCACGCCGACCAGAGCGTCGACGCTCCCGAAGCGCTCGACCCCTTCCGCGACGAGCGTGTCACAGGCCGCGCCATCGGAGATGTCGGTGGCCCGGTAGGCGACGCGTTTTCCGCTCGGGTCGAGCTCCTTCGCCGCCGCTTCCAGCGTGGCTTCGGTGCGCGCGGCCAGCAGCAGGTTCGCGCCGTCGCGTAGCGCGGTCTCGGCCACTTCACGTCCCAGGCCGGCGCCCACGCCAGCCACCAGAACCGTCTTGCCTTCGAGGATCATGGGAGGTCTCCCTGCGACGTCGTCGCGAAAGTGGATCAAAGAGGGGAGGGCGCGGTCGTTCAGACCACGCGGTGCATGTTGCCGTGTCCGGGAACCAGCGGCAGATCGAGGGCCGAGAGAACGCCGGGCTCGGCCGCGCAGACGGCGGGAATGGCGTTCACCGCACGCATGCCCGTCGCGAGACAGCCGCCCGCGTTCGGATCACCCCCAGCGCCGCGGAACGTGGTCTCCTGGACGATGTTGGGGCTGCCATCGATGATCACCCGGTAGGCGTCGTTCTCTTCGATCTTCGCGCGGGGCCAGTCGGGCGCGGCAGCGGTCGTGATGCGGTTGCAGTGCTCGACGACGATGCGCGGTTCGCCATCGACCCAACCGCGAATTTCGAAGCGTATGGCCGCACAGCAGCCGGGCTCGATCACCCCGTTCTGGTACTCGATGCGCTCGGGCGCTTCCCACTTCTCCCAGACCGTGTCGATCTGCTCGAGCTCGACACCGAGCGCATCCGCGACCATCGGCACGGTGTGTCCCCAGGAGAAGATCAGCACCTTCGGCGTTTCGAGCAGCGCTTTCGTCTGCATCGGTTCGCCGAGCCCCATCGGACCGTAGTCGCCGGTGTAGCTGGCGTAGTCGAGGATCTCTTGAATGCGGACCCGGTCGACGCGGCCGCAGACCCCGATGAGGGTGAGCGGAATCAGATCGTTGGCGAACCCGGGGTCGATGCCGGTCGTGAAGCAGCTGGTGCCGCCCTCTTCGCAGGCCTTCTGGATCGGCTCGATCATTCCAGGCGGGCAGGCTTTCGGGTAGACGAAGGGCGTCATGGCCGTCGACACGACGTTCTTGCCTGCGCGCAGCGCGCGCGAGAGGTGGTCGATGTTCAGCGCGGCACGTTCCGCCGTGGGTCCGAAGTGGGCGACCGCGTCGGCGTCGAGGGCGAGCGCCGCGTCGAGGTCGTTGGTCGCGGTGACGCCGATCGGGTCGATGCCCGCGATCTCTCCTGCGTCCTTGCCGTGCTTGGCTTCGTCGCTGACGACGCAGCCGACGATCTCGAAGTCGGGGTGCTGGACGAGTTCCCGGATCACCATCTTGCCGACGAAACCCGTGCCCTGGACGATGACGCGGTAGGCCATGGAGGCTCCTGTTCATGCCGCTCGCGGGTGGCTGTGAGCGCTCCGAGCGGCAGCGGGGCCGCTGCGTGGCCGGCAGCGGCGGATTGGAGGAAATCGAAAGGAGGTTTACACTCTCGACCAAGGTGTAACGTTTGTCAACGAGCCCGAAACCGCACAGGAACCGGCCGAGCCGCTCACGGCGTCGTGGCAGCGCCTGGGACGGCGATCGTCCGCAGCCGGCCGCGGCGCGCGAACGCTTGCTCGAGGCCGCAGAACGCTGCGTCGCCCGGGACGGGCTCGCCCAACTCGGGATCGCCGGGGTGGCGGCAGAGGCCGGGGTGAGCCGCCCGACCGTGTACCGCTACTTCCAGGACCGCCGCGAGCTGATCCAGGCCACGTTGATGCGTTCGGGCGAGGCGCTCTCGTCGCGGGTGGCCGACCACCTCTCGGGCTTCGACGACCCGGGGGCGATGGCCCTCGAGACCGTGCGCCTCTCCCTCCGTGCCACCCAGCGCGATCCGCTCCTGCGCCAGGTGTGGACCAACGCTTCCCTCGACGCCTCGGCTCTGGCCGGCTTCACCCAGCCGTTCGCGATCGCCCTGACCGAACGCGCGATCCGACCGCTTGCCGACGCAGCGGGCTGGAGCGCCCGCGAATCCACCGAGGCGAGCGAGACGTTGATGCGGTTCGTGTTGTCCCTCCTGGCCGCGCCGGGGCCCTCCCGATCCGACGCGGCGCTGCGTGGGTACCTACGGCGCCGGTTGCTGCCGGCGCTCGGTCTCTGAGCACCTACGGCGCGGCGCGTTTGCACGGGGTCGAAGCTCCTCCCTACGATGCCCGCGTGGGTCACCAGGGGATGGTCGGGATTCGGTGCGCGTGGCTCGTGCTGCTGCTGGTTTGGGGTGCGGCCTGCGCAGGGGCGCGGACACCCGAACCCCAGGACCCGGCGACGCGCGAGGCGGCCGCTGCCTTCCTGGCGAATCCGGCGTACACCCACGCAGCGCTCTCCCCCGACGGGCGCTGGATCGCAGCGATCCTAGACGGCGCACCGCCGTCCTTGTTCGCGAAAGAGGTCAATGGGGACGCCCTGCGCCTCTTGCTGCGCCTGGATCAACCCGGTTCCCGCGTGCTCGAAGTCGGTTGGTCCGGTCGAGAGCGCATCGTCCTGCGCTTCGATGCCCCCGACCGGGAGCGCCGCGGTCGGGCGCGGCGCATCCACGCCATGGCGGTGCACCCGGATCGCCCGCCGACCGTCCGCTCGGATCGACTGCCCAGCGAAACGCTCTGGGACGTTCCCTTCTCGGCCCAGGGTGAGACGAAGGTCTTGCACTGGTTGCCCGAGGACGAAGAGCACGTGATCGAACAGCGCTACGACGCGAGTGTCGGCGGTGTTTCCGTCGGACGTGTGCACGTGCGGTCGGGTGTCTGGACCGAGATCGCGCCGGCACGCCCCGGTCTGCTGGCGTGGTTCACCGACGCGAGCGGCGCGGTACGGGCAGCCACGGGCCGGGGGCCGCAGGGACACGAACGCCTGGTCCTGGTTCGCGGGTCGGCGCAAGAGGAGTTCGAATCCCTCGTCGACACGGACGACCTGCGCGTCGCCGATCTCGGGTTCGCCGGCTTCGACGCGGACCCGGGTCGCATCTTCGTCCGCACCAGCGAGGACACCGGTCGGCAGGCCGTCTACCCGCTCGACCTGGAGAGTCTGGAGCGCGGCTCCGCTGTCGTGACCGACCCGGAGTTCGATGTCGCCGCGGGCTACGTCGAGAGTGCGGAGGGCGGACTGGTCGCGGTCGAGGTCGAGCGTGACCGGCCCGGGCTCCAGTTCCTCGACGCCGATGCCGCCGCGGCGCAGGCGGCGATCGATGCGGCGTTTCCGCACACGACCAACCGCGTCGTCAGCCGCGACGCGTCGGGTCGCCAGCAGCTGGTCGAGGTGGCCGGAGATCGATCTCCGCCCGCCTTCTATCTGCTGCGGGCTGGGCTCGGCGAAATGGAGTTCCTCTACGAAGCGCTGCCGGATGTCTCTGCCGACCGCCTCGCCGAGACGCGCGCCGTCTCGTTTCCGACGCGCGACGGCAACACGCTGCACGGCTACTTGACGCTTCCGCGCGGCGAGCGCGGTCCGCTGCCCGTCATCGTGATCGCCCACGGCGGTCCGAGTGCGCGCGTCTCGTGGGGCTGGGACGCCACCGTGCAGTTCCTCGCCGATCGCGGCTTCGCGGTCTTTCAGCCGAACTTCGGGGGCAGCACGGGCTACGGGCGCGCCGTCGAGCAGCGCGGTTGGCGCCAGTGGGGCCGACGCATCCAGGACGACGTCGACGACGGCGTCGACTGGCTGATCGAGTCGGGCATCGCCGCTCCGGGGCGGGTCGGGATCTACGGGCGGGGCTTCGGCGGCTACGTGGCTCTGGCGAGCGCGCTGCGCGAACCCTCGCGCTTTCGGGCGGTGGCGAGCTTCGGCGGGCTCACCGACCTGCGCGCCCTGGTGGATGCGCCTCGCGAATACGTGAACCTCGATCCGAACGGGCCGGTCTACGGGACGCTGCCGAGCGATCTCGAGCTGCTCGAAGTGATCTCGCCGGCGCACCAGGCCGAGCGCATGCGGGTTCCCGTTCTCCTGGGGCATGGGACGAAGGACCCCTTCGTCGACGTGGCCCAGACCCAGCGCCTGGCAAGGGCTCTCGAAGCGGCGGGGCGTCCCCCGGAGCTCTTCTTGTACCGCGGCGCGCTCGACGTGTTCCTCGAGGCCGAGCAGCGGATCGATTTCCACATGCGCCTGGCGCGTTTCTTCGAGGCGCACCTGCGCGCCGTCGAACCGCTCTGAGGCACCGGACATGACAATGCCCGCCGAGCCCCACGTCGAGTCCGGACGCTCGGGTCTCTGGTGGAAGGGCGCGCTCGTGGTGCTGCTGCTGGTGGGACTCGTCGCAGTCGATCGGGTCTTCGGTGACGTCGACTGGTTCGCCACCGAGCCCCTGGTCGCCTTGCTCGAGCGCAGCGGCTTCTGGGCGCCGCTCGTCCTGATGGCCGCCATGGTGCTGGTCGTGGTGGCGGCGCCGCTGCCGAGCCTGCCCCTCGATGTCGCAGCCGGCGTGCACTTCGGATGGGTGGCGGGCGGGCTCTACGCCGCGGTCGGCGCCACCGTCGGTGCGCTGATCAGCTTCTGGATCGCGCGCAAACTCGGGGCGGAGTTCGTCTCCCGCGCGCTCGGGGGGCACGTGACCTTCTGCCCCGCCTGCTCGGACAAGCTATTGACCGGCGTGGTCTTTGCGTCGCGTCTGATCCCGGCGGTGTCCTTCGATCTCGTCAGCTACGGCGCCGGCCTGACGTCGATCAGCCCGCTGCGCTTCGGTGTCGCGACCTTCCTGGGCATGCTGCCTATCACGCTCGTCTACACCTACTACGGACCCGAGCTGAGCTCCGCTGCGCGCGGCTCGCTGTGGATCGGCGTGGCCGTCGCCGTCGCCCTTCTGCTGGTGCCGCGCGCCATCGAGAAATGGGACCTGCTGGGCATGGCGCGCTTCTTCCGACACGACGCACCGAGCCCAGAGGAAGCGACGTGACCGACACCGAGTTCCTGGCCGCCTTCGAGTCGGCGGCGATCTCCTCCGACGACTGGACCCATCGCGATCACATTCGGATGGCGTTCCTCTACCTGCGCGATCTCCCCTGGGACACCGCGCTCGAGCAGATCCGGACCGGGATCCAGCGTCTCAACCGCGCGAACCGCGTCGAAGAGACTGCCGTGTCCGGCTACCACGAAACGGTGACCGTCGCGTGGGCCCGGGTGATCGCCGCACAGCTGCATCACCACGGTCCCGGCGAACACTTCGACACCTTCGCCGCAGCGAACCCACACCTGCTCACGAAGACGCTGCTGCGGCTCTACTACACCCGCGCACAGATCCTCACGCCGGAAGCGAAGGCCGGTTTCGTCGCGCCCGACCTGGCGCCGCTACCGGACGCGCCTGCGGCCTAGCGCCAGGCCACCGAGGCCGAAGAGGAGCAGTGCGCCCGTCGTGGGTTCGGGTGAGATGGTGACGCTGATGCCGGGCAGCGAGACGTTGGCCTCGTAGCCATATTGCCTAGACGTGGCGCCACCTGGCCCGCTCAGCTCGCCGAACCAGATGAAGTTCCTGAATTCGAACTCCGCGACGTTACCGCTCGGGGCGATCGCTTGGAACGAGAAGCGGGAAACGACCGCGGTGGGGTCGACGGTCTCTATGCTGGGGAAGGTGATCTGGTCGATTGCTCGACAGTAGTTCGGGTCGTGTTTGTCCCCGGAGCAACTGCCTTCGAGCGCGCTTCGGATCCACGGAGCCGCGCCCGAGAACGAGGTGAGAATCTCCGCTGCCTCGGTCTGGCCCAGTGGCAGAACGATATTCGGGTCGTAGGAGAAGAACGCCAGCCCGCCCGGCAAAGTGGGGTCACCGTCCTCGATCACGCCCCGTACCGTGATCGTGAAGATCTCTCCCTGCGACACGACGAGCTTGTCACTGGACAGAGTCAGACTTCCCGCGTCTGCGCGGGTCGGAAGCAGGGCGCCGGTCGAAAGCAGCATCGCGAGCACGAGGGCGCGGAGAAACGAATCTCGGAACATGACGTCTCCCTGGGATCGGCTCTCCTTCCCAGGGAACGCGACTCACGCGTTGGAAAGCCTATCAGGTTTGCATCGCATGCAAGTGTAGGAAAACAGCCCGCAACCCCGCTGGCAGGCCCGCCGCGGGCCCCGCAGGGTGCGCACCGGGCGGGATACCGCGTCCACCGCCGTCTACGCCCCTTCCGCGCGACGCGGCGCGTGATGCCGCGTCCGGACCCTCGTCCTGCGCCTGTGACTTGGAGGCGCGGTCCCTCCGAGGACCAGCGTGGCCCCCGGCTTCGGCGGACGGGTCAGGCCAGTTGGTCAGGCAAGAGATAGCGACCGGGTGTCGGCGCGGGTCCGAGGTAGACTGGCGCGGCTTCGAGCTCCCTCCCACCGCGCGATCCTCCCCCATGTGGTTCCACTTCCACTTCGCGAACTACTTCCGCATGCTCCGCCTCGCCTGGGCCGAGCCCAACGCCGGCGTGCGCGGCTACTACCTCGCGAAGCTGTTGTTCTGGATCCCCCCGGTGTCCGCGTTCCACGCGGTGTGCTTCTTCCTCGATGGGATCCTCTTCCCGGGGCTCCACCGGATCGAGATCCGCGAACCCGTGTTCGTGATCGGCCACGCACGCAGCGGCACGACGCTCGTGCATCGACTCATGAGCAACGACGGCGATCGGTTCGGCTCGTTCCGGCTCTACGAGATGTTCTTCCCGTCGCTCCTGCAGAAGAAGGCCATCCGCGCGCTCGCGCGCTTCGACGCGGCGGTGCTGGGCGGGAGCATCGAGAAGCGCCTCCGGAAGTGGGAGGAGACCCACTACGAAGCGAGCCGAGCCGCCCACCCGACGGGCCTGACCGAGCCCGAAGAGGACGACCAGGTCCTCTACTACTCCTGCGCCTCGGGTTTCTGGATCACGAAGATGCCCTACATGGGCGACCTGGATTTCTACTACGTGGATCGCTGGCCCGAGGCCGAGCGCAAACGCCTGATGCGCTTCTACGCCGACTGCATCAAGCGGCAGCTCTACCTGAACGGTTCGAACCGCATCCACCTCAGCAAGAATCCCGTCTTCCCCGGCCGCACTCAGACGTTGATCGACACGTTTCCCGACGCGCGCTTCGTGGTGCCGATGCGCAACCCCTACGAGACGATCCCCAGTCTCCTCAGCCTGGTGCAATCGGGATGGAAGCGGCTGGGTTGGCCGCCCGAGCGTCAGGAGCGCTGCCTCAAGATCCTCGCCGATCAGTCCTTCGACACCTATCTCTACCCGCTCGAGGTGTTCGAGCGGAACCCGGAGACGCGCGTCTCGATCGTCGACTACCGCGATGTCGTCGCCGACCCGGCGGCCGCGATCGAAGGGGTGTACCGGGATCTCGAGATCCCCGTCTCGGCGGCCTACCGCGAGCGTCTTCTCGCCGAGGGAAAGCGGGCGCGGAAACACAAGTCGTCGCACCGCTACAGCCTCGAGCGCTTCGGCCTCGAGCCCGACGCGATCCGCGCCGGCCTTTCCGAACTCTTCGATCGCTACCAGTGGGACGCGGAAGACGACGTCGACGCGCCTTCCTCGGAGGACACCGATGGCCAATGATCCGACCGCGATCGCCGACGCGCAGAAGGAACTCCGCGCGGCTTGGGACGACATGCTCCGCGAGTTGGAGCGAGCGCGAGACGGCATCGATCAGCCCGAGCTGATGCCGGCGCCCGCCAACGATCGCAACCTCGCCGAGGGCTATCGCTACCTCGCCGGGTTCATGCACCACGCCATCGAGCGTGCCTTCCACGGAGACGCCCGTTTCCCGTTCTTCCGCAACGCCCTCTCGATCATCAACAAGGCGACCATCGAGAACGCGGACGCGATCTACTTCATGGCGCCGATCGATGGGCGCGAGAGCTACATCGTGCGTGGCAAGGTCGACGACCACCGCCACTGGCGCGGAGAAGAGCGCGCGCCCGAGGGGCGCCTCGCGCCCCAGTACCTGATCTTCGAACTCTCCCAGGGATGCATCGCTGGCGATTCGGGCAGCCTGGCGGAGCTGCGCCCCGGCGTGAAGGCCCAGACGGGTCGCCTCGACTCCTCGCACATCGAGGTCGACGCCGATGGGACCTTCGAGATCCTGCTCGCCCCCGAGCGACCCGAAGGCCACACAGGGAACTTCATCTCGAGCTATCGCAAGACGTCGCGGCCGAGTCCCGACGATCCCACCGGCAATGTCGATCGCTACGCCGAGTGGGTGAGCGGGCGCCAGCTCTTCTACGACTGGGAGCGCGAAGACGCCGCGCTTCTCACGATCACGCGGGTGGGCGCCGACGGCGAACATCCGCCGGCCTACGATCCGGCCGAAGCCGCCGCTCAGCTCCGCAAGATGGGCGAGCTCGTGCGCGGCCAGATGCATTTCTGGAACGAGTTCTACACCGTGCTGCTCGAGGTGTACGGCAAGCGCGACGGCAAGGAAGGCGAGCGCTTCATGCCGCGCAACGCGTTCAATGCGCCGAACGCCGCCTCGGGGGCGACCGGTGGCGGTCAGAGCACCAACATCTACGCGGGCGGCGTCTACGAGCTCGAGCCCGACGAGGCGCTGATCATCGAGGCGCGCGTCCAGATTTCGCCCCAGTACATGGGCTTCCACCTCGGGAACCTGTGGGGCGAGTCGATCGACTACGCGCATCACCACAGCAGCCTGAACGGGTTCCAGGTGGAATGCGATTCGGATGGCGTCTACCGCTACGTCGTCGCCCACCGCGACCCGGGCGTTCCCAACTGGCTCGACACCAGCGGCCATCGCGAGGGTTTCCTGACCCCGCGCTGGGCCTACACCGAGCAGCCGCCGCCGGATCAGTGGCCCACGATCCGCGCCGAGAAAGTGCCCTTCGACGCGATCCGCGCGCATCTGCCCGAGGACGTGCGCGAGGTGGGCCCGGACGAGCGGGCGGCTCGGGTGCGGGGCCGGGCCGAATCCGTGCAGCGGCGTTTCCGCGTGTTCTAGCGGGGGTTTAGGGCGATCCCGCTGCGCTCGTGCGCTCCCCCCGCCCGGGGGGAATTCGCACCCCAAGGCGCGCCCCGGCTGATAGAATCCCCGTCCGGCGACCGCCCCAGGCGACGCCCGCGGACCCGCCCTTCGAGGAATCATGAGAAAGCAACGCGCCCAGACCCAGGAAGACAGCGAAGTCAATCTCACGCCCATGTTGGACGTGGTGTTCATCATGCTGATCTTCTTCATCGTGACCGCCTCGTTCGTGAAGGAAGCGGGCATCGAGGTCGAGCGGCCGAAGGCGGCTACGGCCGAGCGGCGTGAGCGCGGCAACATCCTGGTGGCGATCACGGCGAACGATCAGATCTGGATCGATCGCAAGGAAGTCGATCCGCGTGCACTGCGCGCGAACATCGAGCGCCTCTTCTCCGAGAACCCGCAGGGCCAGGTGGTGATCCAGGCCGACAAGGGCTCGAAGAACCGCCTGCTCGTCGAGGTGATGGACGCCGCCCGTCAGGCCGGCGTCGAGAACGTCTCGATCTCGGCGCGCGTCGTCGACTAGCGCCGAGAGCCGTCGGGGACCCTAGGCCCGGGCGATCGCGCTCAGGCGCTCCACGACCTCGGCCGCAGAACGAATGCGGTCGGCCGGGTTCTTCTCGAGCAGGTGTGCGACCAGCGCCGCAAGCTCGGGGGAGACCTCGGGCACGACCGTGCGCACGTCGGGAGCCGGCGTGTGTCGGTGGTGGAACGTGACATCGCCGTCCTTGAAGGGGACGCGCCCGGTGAGCAGCTCGAAGAAGGTGACGCCCAGCGCGTAGAGATCGGCGCGGTGGTCGACCTGCTCGCCCGCGCTCTGCTCGGGCGCCATGTAGTAGGGCGTACCGCCGATCACCGTGGTGCTGCGTCGCACCTCTTCGACCATCTTCGCGAGTCCGAAGTCCATGATCTTGACGGCGCGCTTCTTCGTGAGGAAGAGGTTCGCGGTCTTGATGTCCCGGTGGACGATTCCCTGTTCGTGGGCGTACTGCAGGCCCGTCGCCACCTGACCGCCGAGCTTCGCCACGATGCCGGGCTTCAGCTGCCCCTTGTCGCGCAGGATCGCCTGGAGCGGACTGCCCTGGAGCAGCTCCATGGTGATGTAGAAGGTCTCGCTCTCCTGCCCCGCATCGAAGAGGGTCACGATGTTGGGGTGATTGAGGGCCGCGGCGGCGCGGGCCTCGCGGAGGAAGAGCTGGATGGCCTTCGGGTGGTTGCGGATGTGGTCGGGGAGTCGCTTCAGTGCGACCTCGCGCCCCAACCGCCGGTCGCGGGCGCGGAACACGATGCCCATTCCGCCGCGTCCGAGCTCTTCGAGGATCTCGTAGCGACCCGTATCGCTGAATCCCTCGGCGACGAGGGTCGGCTGGGTCGGGTCGGGCAGGGTCGTCTGGGCGCCCTTCGCCTTGCGCAGGGCATCCACGCGCGTTGCGACGTGGGGCCAGGTGGCATCCCGTAGCCGCAGTCGTTCCAGTAGCTGGAGCGCCCGGTCCGTGTCGCGTCCGAGTTCGTAGAGGCCGGCGAGTCGATCGAGGGCCCCGTTCGGCACCTCGTCGTCTGCGCGGGTCGCCAGCAGCTCCTCGAGTTTCGCGGTGGCCAGGTCGAGGTGCCCCTCGTTCTGGTAGGCCTCCGCCAGGTCCATCACGGCCTCGGGATAATTCGGGTCCGAAGTCGAAACCCGGTTCAAGCACTGGATGGCCTGGGTGCGCTCGTTCTCGTCGATCGCGACCTTCGCCGCCTCGAGATGGCGTCCCTGCTTCGAGAGTGCCTCGATCCAGCGCTGGGTCTCCCCCGCGTCCCGGAAGCAATCGACAGCGCTGTCGAAGAGCTCGGCGCGGCTGTAGGCGTCGCCCGCCCGAGTCAGCTGGCCCGAGGAGCGGTACATCTCGCCGGCGCGTTCGTCGTCGCCCACCTGTTCGAAGAGCAGCGCGGCTTTGTCGTAGCGCTCGAGATGCGCGTAGAGTTCGGCGGCGGTGCCCGCTTCGCCGGCCTTCTCGAAGTGCTGTGCGGCCGTCTCCATCCGGTCGTGATCGCGGTGGAAGTTCGCGAGCAGGAGGTTGGCGACCCGGCTCTGGCCTTCGCGCTCGAGGTGTCGCGCCGCCGACGCGACGTCGCCGTTCAGGTAGGGCTCGACCGCCGCTGGGCAACCCGTGAAGAGGAGCTGCTCCCGGTCGCCGAGGTCGAGCACGAGGTTGCGCGGCGCGAACGACTCGATCTCGAGGCAGACTTCGGCCACCCGATCGGTGCTGCCCGCCACGAGGCGATGGGTCCCGACGTCGAGGGAATACTGGACGGGACCGCGGACCAGTCGCAAGGACCCCGGGGCCCCATAGCGCGCGACCTTTGCCTCCTCGAGGGAGCGGTCGCCCCACGAGACGCGAACTTCCACCGGGCAGGCGCGCGGTTGGAAGTCGAAGCGCAGCGGCACCGTCTCGCCCCGTTTCGGCGTCACTTCCTGTTCGGCAAAGTGGGCGGCAACCACGTCTTCGCTCTCGGCTGTCTGGAGATAGCCATCGACGGTGACGAAGCGCCGTCGACACGGGACGCGCAGGAACTGGGTCTCGCGCGAGACGCCGAAGCGCGACTTCGAGCGCGACCGCACGCCCTGCACACCCGCCCGCGTGACGTCGGCGGGCGAGGTGAACTTGCCGCTGCGCGTCGGACCCACCGTGCGCCGTGCGATGCGCACATGGAACGTGCCGCGCAGCCCGGGCGGGTAGTCGATGCAGACGGCGACGGTGCCGCTGCCCTGCGCGATGCGGGCGAAGAGGCCCATCAGCAACAAGAAGCCCGCGATACACGCGAGGGACCAGGCCGCGTCCACGCTGGGGCGTCCCGCCTGGATGTCGGCGAGCCCCCGCCACCAGAACGCGGGGAACATGGCCTGCAGGGCTTCGAGGCGTTCCGACGGAGAACCGCTCCAGACTTCCGGGGCCGCAGGGGTGGCCGCGGCTTCGGGTTCGTCGAGCAGACTCGCCGCTTCGTCGAGGGTCATGCGCGAGATGGCATTCGGGCTCTCGGTCGGAGTGGACGCCGTCTCGTTCGCGATCGCCGCCGGCGGTGTCGGCGCGAGTTCAGGGGCCACGCTCTCGATCGCGTTCTCCGTCGTCGTGGACGCGACGACTTCGCTGTCGTCGACGAATTCCGCGTCGGGTTCCGCGATCGGCGCCGTCGACGTGGCGGTCTCCTCGCCGCCGATCGGAATGGCGACGACGCCCAGTGCCAAGGGCACGAGGAGCAGGAGTTGAGGCAGGGCAGCGCGAAGCATGGCGGCTCCTCCTTCTTCGGACGCTGCGAGGCCGCAGTTGAGAGCGTCCACGGCACTTTCCGGCGCGAGTTGCCGCCGCGGCGCGACCGGCCCGACGAGCGCCCGCGGGGCCCCGGGGCTAGCGTCCGCGGGCGTTCCCGAGGCCCCCCGTTGTCCCTGATCCACGGCGACCCGCCGCTCCGCAAACTCTTCGGATCCGTCTACTACGGCTGGATCGTTGCAGTGGGAGCGTCCCTGAATTCCTTCGTGGTGGTGGGAATCGGCTTCTACGCGATGGCCGTCTTCCTCGACGCGCTGTCTGCCGAGCGCGGCTGGTCCCGCACCGAGGTCTCCTTCGCCACCACGCTGTATTTCGTGACGTCCGGGCTTGTGGGGCCCTGGGTCGGGCGGGCCGTGGATCGGTTCGGCCCGAGGGTCGCGATCGGGGTCGGTGCGGCGATCATGGCGCTCGGCCTCGTGTGGCTGGGGCGCATCGAGCGGCCGGGTCAGCTGGCTCAGATCTACCCGGTGTTGGCGATCGGGTTCGCGCTGGCGAGCGCCATTCCGTCGTCTGCCATCGTGACCCGCTGGTTCGAGCGACGCCGCGCTCAGGCGATGAGCATCGCCCAGACCGGGGTGTCGGTCGGCGGGGTCGTCCTCGTACCGCTGATCACCGCTTCGCTCCTCGAGCGGGGTCTCGCCCATACCACGGCATTCCTGGCGGGGTTGCTTTGTCTGGTGGTGTGGCCGGTGACGGCGCTGCTCCTGCGCAACGACCCGCGCGCCGTCGGCCAGTCGCCCGACGGGCAGTCGCCGGCCGAGTCGCGACCGGCCTTCGCCGCCGGCGAACTCTGGACCCAACGCGCGGCGGCGCGCACCACCACGTTCTGGCGGCTCGTCTTCGCGTTCAGCGGCATTCTCTTTTGTCAGGTGGGCGCGGCCATGCATCAGCTCTCGGTCGTGCGCGAGCATCTTCCGGCCGAGGTCGCTTCTCTCGCGCTCTCGACGACCGCGGCCGCCAGCATCATCGGGCGCTTGATCGTCGGGTCCTTCGCGGACCGCGTCGATCAGCGCGTGCTGACGGTGGGTCTGGTTGCCCTGCAGGCTGCGGCGATCGCAACCCTCGGGTTCGCCGAGACCGCGCCCGCCCTGTTCCTCGCATCGGCGGCCTTCGGCTTCACGATCGGCAACGTCTTCATGTTGCAGTCGCTGCTGGTGGCGCAGCTCTTCGGTGTGCGTTCCTTCGGCACCGTCCTCGGGCTCGTGCAGCTGCTGACCCAGACCGCGAGCGGGTTGGGACCGCTCGCGCTCGGGGCGATGTACGCGTGGCTCGGGTACGGGCCGGGCCTCGGCGCGCTGGCGGGCATCGCCGCCTTGGGATCGGTCGCTCTGGTGGGGGCGCGGCCCGCCGTGGCGCCAGAGCCCGATCAGGCCGGGACGTTGGCGCCGCGGAAGTCGGGGGCGTAGCTCGGCTCGCTCAGGGCGGCCTTGGCTTCCTGGGCACTCTGGATCCCGTTCACCAGGAAATAGCCGAGGCTCGCCGAGACGGCGGCGCAGGCATCGGCTACCAGCGAGACGCCATAGGCGATCTGGATGCTGCGCAGGTCGCTGGCGAACTGCAGCGTCAGCCCCGAGAGCGCTTCGAGCAGGAGCCAGGCCAGGAGTGCACACCACCAGGCGAGGACGAGTCGGAAAGACGGGACCGACTGCCAGTCCAGCGGCGCGCGTGCGTCGGGGTCGCTCGCCCGCCAGATCTCGTTCACGACCTGGTAGGGCCGCCAACAGTTGAGCCCGGGAATCAGGAAGGCGAGCACGGTCCACCCGCGACGAAAGCGCATTCCCGCAGCGCCCAGGGACCGCACGTTCGCGCGCATCCGGTAGAGCCAGGGCAGGAACGCGGCCGCCAGGAACACGGCCATCAGCGACTGGGCCCAACCGAGGATCGTCCCCGCCTTCGCGTGCGCGAGTCGCTCGGCAGGTTCCAGACTCTCTCCGCTCTGGATCGAACTCACGACGCGGATCTCGCCCAGGTCGTAGCCGGCTGCGATCCAGGAGACGACCGCTCCCAGCACGAAGACGGCGGCGACGACCTGCGAGAGGGTGCGGGTCGGCACGTAGGGCGGGGTCAGGCTCAGGCGGTCGGAACTCATACGGATGCGTTCCCCAGTTGACGCAAGCGTTCGGCGGCGAGCATCGCGACGGCCGCTTGCAGGTTGTAGGAGGTCACGAAACCGGACATCGGGATGCGGACGACGTCGTCGCAGCGACGCAGGAGCGTGGGGGGAACGCCTTCGGACTCGCCGCCCACGACGCAGAGCACGGATTCGGCGAGCGCACACTCCCAGGGAGCGAGCGCGCCGCTGTCCTCGACGCCCACGATGCGTTTTCCCGCGCGGCGCGCAGCGCCCAGGACCTCTCCTGCCGACTCCCAGGCGAAGGGAAGGAAGCGGTCCGCGCGCATCGAGGCGCGTCGCGTCTCGCGACGCTGCTCGTGGTCGAAACCGTTGTCGACGTAGACGCCGTCTGCGCCGCTCACTTCCGCGGTGCGGACGGCGGTGCCGATGTTCCCGGCGTAGGCGGTGCCCACCAGCAGCCAGACCGCTCCGCCGCGCGCCATCACCGCGTCGAGAGGCGCGTCGACATCGGGGCCGACCAGAGCCGCGATCTCCGCGTCGCCCAGGAGCCGCCGTTGCCGGTTGCCCGCGACGCGGTCCACCGGAACGCCGCTGGCTTCCGCGCGCGAGACGAGCTCGGCGAGGGCCGGCTCCGCGTCTTCGGCCACGACCAGGCGGCGCACCAAGCGCTGTTCGTCGAGCGCGCGTCCGACCTCGGCCGCGCCGCTCACCCGCGTGCGCGCGTCACTCATCGCGGGGGCTCTGCGCGGACACGCCCGTGCCGCACTTCCTGCCGCGGAGACCCACACCAACTGGATGTCACCCCAGCCCCTGCACCCACCCTCGCGCTCGTATCGCGCGAAGCGTCGGGACGCCGTGATCGGGGGGAGGTTGGAAGAAGAGGGGGCCGATCGGGGGGAGGCTCGGTGGAGCCCGGGCTGCGGAGTCTACAGCTCCCTCACGAACCGCGAAAGACGAAGTAGTCGTTGCCCGCGCCGCGCTTGCCATCGGCCTGATAGCGCTCGACGAGCAAGACGCCTCGCTCGGCCAGCCCGGCCGAGAGCCGTTCGAGCTCGGCCTCCTCGAACGCGTGGAAGTAGCGCACGGCGTCCGGGGCCTGGTCCCAGGGGAGCAGGTGGTCGCCCGCCTCGAGGTCGTCGACGTCCAGGGGCCCGAAACGCGCGGTGTCCCAGGCCGACCACCGGCGGATCCGGGACACGAGTCGCGGGTCGGCCAGCGCGCGCCAGGTGGTGAAGACCAACAGGCCACCCGGCAGGAGCCGCTCGGCGCAAGCCTCGAGGAGACGTTGGCGTTCGCGTTCCCCCGGCATGCCGTGAAGGACACCGAAGGCGACCACGCTGGCATAGGGGCCGCGGGGGAGTGCGTCGGGCCCGGCGAAGTCGATCTGATCCCAGCGGCAGTCGCCGAGCTCGCGCGCCCGTGCCCGAGCGAGGAGCCCGGCGCTGGCATCCACACCGTGGAGGGTCCAGGCGGCGAGCGCCGGTGCTGTGCGCAGGAAGGCGGCGAAGCGTCCGTGGCCGCAGCCCAGATCCAGGAGCCGGGGTGCGTCGGTGTCGCGCCCCAGGTCTTCGAGTCGGGGCAAGAGGGCGTCCCAACCGCGCCAGGGCCGTTCCCGCTTGCCGGCGAAGGCCTCGGCGTGGTCCCGGTAGAAGCGCCGGTTCACCTCCAGAAGGGTCGCGCGGGTGGCCGGCTTCACGCGGTCTCGCGATACCCTGACGCCGCCGTGCAGCGCAGCCCCCGTGCCGCCTTCGATCCCGCCCCCCATCGTGACACACTGTGTCGGTTGATCGATGCGCTGGCGACGACCGAGCCGCTCGACGCCAAGACCCTCGATCGGCTCGTGAAGCGCCATCCAAAGGACGGGCGGGGGCTCTTCTCGAAGACCGAGATCATCGCCGGGTTCCGCGCGTTCGGAGCCCGCGCCGACATCAGCGAAGCCGACTTCGTCTCGCGGCTGCGCATGCGGCCCGTCCGCACGCTCTCGGGTGTCACGCCGGTCACCGTCCTGACGAAACCGTTCCCGTGTCCGGGGACCTGCATCTTCTGTCCGAACGACGTCCGCATGCCCAAGAGCTACCTCGCCGACGAACCGGGGGCCCAGCGCGCAGAGGACAACCGCTTCGATCCCTATCTCCAGACCTGGAACCGCCTCGACGCGTACCGAAGCATGGGACACCCCACCGACAAGGTCGAGTTGATCGTGCTCGGCGGTACCTGGTCCCACTATCCCGAGCGCTATCAGCGCTGGTTCGTCACGCGTTGCTTCGAGGCGATGAACGACTTCGGCGCGGGGCGCGATCGGCGCGATGCCGCGGGCAGCGTGGATGCCGATTTTCGCCGCGTGCCCGCCATCGAGGGGGCGTCGGTCGAGGTCGGAGCGTACAACCGAGCGATCGGCGCGCATCTCGAGTCACAGCACGGGGCTCTGCTCGATGCGACGGAGTCGGCAAGCGGGGAATCGCTGACCGCGGCGCAGCGCGAGAACGAGCACGCGGGCACGCGCTGCGTCGGTCTGGTGCTCGAGACGCGTCCCGATCGCATCGATCCGGACGAGGTGCAGCGGCTGCGTGCACTCGGGGCCACCAAGGTCCAGCTCGGCGTCCAGAGCCTCGACGACGACATCCTGCTCGCGAACCAGCGAGGGCACGACACCGCTGCGACCCGCCGTGCCTTCGCTTGTCTGCGACGCGCCGGCTTCAAGATCCACGCGCACTGGATGCCGAACCTGCTCGGGGCCGACGCCGCATCGGACGCGCGCGATTTCCGCCGACTCTTCGACGATCCCGCGTTCCGTCCCGACGAGCTGAAGCTCTACCCGTGCATGCTCATCGAGAGCGCCGAGCTTGCGCGTCATCACGCGCGCGGCGAGTGGTGGGCCTACGACGACGAGACACTGGTCGATCTGCTGGGAGAGTGCATCGCTGCGACGCCGCGCTGGTGTCGTCTCACCCGGGTGATTCGGGACTTCTCCTCTCATGACGTGGTTGCCGGCACCCACACAGCGAACCTTCGCGAGGTCGCGGAGCGCCGGCTTCACGCCGCCGGGACGGCGATTCACGAGATCCGACGTCGCGAGCTGCGCGGCGAGGCGCCCGCCGCAGGCGGGCTGCGGCTGCACGAGACGCGCTTCGATACCGAGGTGGGGACCGACTGGTTCCTGGAATGGGTCGACGCGGAGGATCGGCTGGCGGGTTTTCTGCGGCTCACACTTCCCACCCAGGTGGACCTCGCAGAGCTCGAGGGCGCCGCACTGATTCGCGAGGTGCACGTCTACGGCGCGTCGCTGCCGCTGGGCCGACGGGACGCGCGCGCTCCACAGCACTCCGGGCTGGGGGCGCGGCTCATCGATCGAGCGGCGAGGATCGCGAGCGGCGCCGGCTTCGAGCGGCTCGCGGTGATCTCGGCCATCGGGACCCGCGCCTACTACCGCCGCCTGGGATTTCGGGACGGAGCGCTCTACCAGTTTCGGGGCGACATCGGCCGTTCCGGCAATGGCGAGAGCGTCAGGCCCGTCTGACGAGGTCCGGCGGGGGCCGGGGATCGACTATGATCGCGCTCCCTTCCACCCCCGAGGACCCATGGCGAGCCCCGAGTACGAGCAGCTCCGCAAGGCCCTGAAGCCGGGCCTGGCAATCCCCGAAGATCCGCCGGACCTGGTGCGCGAGAAGATGCATCGGATCCATCCGACCCAATACCCCGACGACGTGCGGGTCGACGAGGTCGCGATCGGCGGGGTGCCGTCCGCTTGGGTGTCGACACCCGAGAGTGACGAGAGTCGTGTGATCCTGATGGTGCATGGTGGCGCCTTCGTGTCGACATACGTCGAGCACTACATCCCCTATCTCGCGACGCTCACCCGCCACTTCCAGGCGCGCGGCGTCGTGTTCGGTTACCGGCTTGCGCCGGAGCACCGCTATCCCGCCGCGCTCGACGACACGCACGCGGTCTATCGGGCCTTGCTCGCCGAGGGCATCGCGCCCGACCGGATCGTGGTGGCCGGCGACTCGTGTGGCGGCGGCATCGGCATCGCGCTGCTCTTGCGACTGCGCGACGCCGGCGAGCCGCTTCCGGCCGCCTTCGTCGGGCTGACGGGCTGGTACGACCTCGAGGCCAGTGGCGACGCGGCCGCCAACCCCCGCGGAGTGGACCCCTACGTGCACCCCGACTGGATCCGCGCGCGTGGCCGCGACTATGCGGGGCCCGACGGAAACGTGCGCGATCCGCTCCTGTCGCCGATCCATGCCGACCTCGCCGGCCTGCCCCCGCTCTTCCTGTCATGCGGAGAGATCGACATCACGCGTGACGACTCGACGCGTCTGGCAGCATGCGCGGGTCGCGATGGAGTGGCCGTGACCCTCGAGGTGAATCCCGAGATGATCCACGGCTTCCACGGCCTGGCGGTGCTGATTCCCGAAGGCCGCGCATCGCTCGATCGTGCCGGCGCCTTCGTCCGGGCAGAGATTCCGTGAGCGACGCGGCCCCGACGCCGATCCTCGTCGGAGTCGGACAGATCCTGCAGCGAGAAGACGACTGGCGCGACGCCGAAGAGCCGCTCGCGCTGATGATCCAGGCCGCGCGTGCGGCGGCCGACGACGCGGGCTGTCCCGCGCTCCTCCAGCGCGCGTCGAGCGTGCGAGTGATCCGCGGCGCGTGGTCCTACGAAGATCCGGGACGCGCGGTCGCGCAGGAGCTCGGCTGCCCCGGAGCCGAGACCGCGATCTCTGCCTTCGGGGGCAACTTCGGCCAGACCGTCGTCTCGAAGAGCTGCCTGGCGCTCCAGCGCGGCGAGCACGAGGTGATCGTCGTGACCGGGGCCGAGTGCGGACGCTCCCGCGCCATGGCGAAACGCGCCGGTGAGCGCCCGAGCCGGCGCAAGGCGCCCGGTACGCCGGACCTCGTATTCGGAAGCGAACTTCCGCTCGGTCACCCGGCGGAAGAGGCGCGGGGTGTGCTGGCGCCCGTGCAGGTGTACCCGATCTTCGAGATCGCCTTGCGTCACGCCCGCGGCGAGAGCGTCGATGCCCATCGCGAGCGCATCTCGAAGCTCTGGGCGAGTTTCAGCGAAGTGGCGGCCGGGAACCCGACGGCCTGGATCCGCGATCGCAAGACGGCGCACGAGATCGCCACCCCGGGGCCCGACAATCCCGCCGTCAGCTTTCCCTATCCGCGCTTGATGAACGCGAACCCGCGGGTCGACATGGCCGCCTCGGTGATCCTGACCACCGAGGCCGTGGCGATCCGCCTCGAGATCCCCCGTGAGAAGTGGGTGTACCCGATCGCTGCCACCGACGGTCGCGACCACGAGTTCGTCTCCGAGCGCCAGTCGCTGGCCGAGTCGCCGGCCATTCGCCGTTGCGGCGAGCGCCTGTTCGCGTTGGCCGACGTGGCGCCCAGCGAGATCGATCACTGCGACCTCTACAGCTGCTTCCCGGTCGCGGTCCAGGTATCGGCCGCCGAGCTCGGCCTCGACCCGACGCGCCGACTGACCGTGACAGGGGGCCTGACCTTCGGAGGTGGGCCGCTCAACAACTACACGTTGCACGGGATCGCGCGCATGGCCGAGGTGTTGCGCGCCGATGCCGGGGCGCTCGGGCTCTGCACCGGCAACGGCGGCTACCTGACGAAGCATGCCCTCTGTCTCTACAGCACCGAGAAGCCGCAGAGCCCGTTCCGCCACGCGGATCTCCAGGAAGAGCTGGATCGGGTTCCGAAGCGAGAGGTCTGCGTCGACGCAGAGGGTAGGGTCGACGTCGAGGCGTACACCGTGATGTACGAGCGGGGTGCGCCCAAGACGGCCCATGTCGCGTGTCTGCTTCCCGACGGCCGCCGCACCTGGGGCAACGTGACCGACGCGGACGCACTCGGAGCGCTCGTGAGCGAAGAGGGTTGTGGTCGCACGGGTCGGCTCGACGGCGCGGGCGTCCTGACCCTGGGCTGAAGGCTCCGTCCACCGTCCGCGGCGACCGGCTAGCCTCCGCGCATGCGTATTCTCTCCGTCAATGTGGGCCTCCCTCGCGACGTTTCGTGGCGCGGGAAGACGGTACGTACCGGAATCTTCAAGCAGGCCGTCTCGGGCGCGGTGCGCGTCGAGCGCGTGCACCTGGAGGGGGACGGGCAGGCGGATCTGGAGGTGCACGGGGGCGTCGACAAGGCGGTCTATGCCTATCCGAGTGCGCACTATGCGCATTGGAGCGAGTGGCTCGGTGAAGCCGAGCTCGCCTGGGGCGCCTTCGGTGAGAACCTGACCCTCGAAGGGGCGCTCGAGGACGAGGTGAACCTGGGGGACCGGTTTCGTGCGGGGACCGCGCTGCTCGAGGTGACACAGCCGCGGATCCCGTGCCACAAGCTCGGTCTCCGCCACGGGCGTCCCGATCTCCCGAAGGCGTTTCTCCAGAGCGGCCGGTCGGGGTTCTATCTGCGGGTCCTCGAGCCTGGACGGGTCGAGGCCGGGGATGCGTTCGCACGCGAAACGATCGGGCGCCCAAAGGTCTCGATCGCGCAGCTCCAGTCCTTTGCACGGGGAGAAGGCGACGCGGATCTGGCGCGCCGGGCCATCGAGCACCCCGCGCTCGCCGATGCCTGGCGCGACCACCTGGTGCGCCGCTTCGGATCGGCTGCCCAGCATCGAGCCGACGATTGAACTAGGGTTCGCGGCCGCAGGGGGAATTCGTGGGCAGACCCAGTGGGGTGAGGTTCGGGCTCGGTGTTGCGCTGTTTCTCGTGGGGATCGTGGCGGTCGCGTCCGAGTCCGAGATCGCGCCCGCTGCATCGAATGGGACTGCCGCGTCGAATGGGGTCGCCGCATCGAACGGCGCGGCCGCCGAAGGGGTGCCCCACGAATTGGCGACCCTGCTGGACGCGAAGCAGCGCACGGCATGGCGCAAGGCCTATGCGCGTGAAGTGGCCGGAGACTTCGACTCAGCGATTGCAGGCTACGAGCCCCTGGCGCGCGCCCACCCCGATTCCGCCTTCATCGCCTGGCGCATGGCGCGCAACCACTGGCGCTCCGGGGAGATGCTGCCCCTCAACGCGAAAGAGCCGCGACGACAGGCGTTCAACCGAGCATTGGAGTGGGCGGATCGCTCCCTCACGGCGGCGCCGGAATGCGGTGAGTGCGTGTTCTGGAAGATGGCCTCGATGGGACGCCTCGCCACGACCGTCGGCGCCCTCGAGTCGGCTCGCCTGGCCCAGCCCATGGCCGAGCTGATCGATCGTGGCATCGCGCTCGAGCCCACCTACGCCGACAACGACTGGAACCACACGAAGGCGAACCTTTACCTCGCCGCTTCTTCCTTCTATCGGTTGCTCCCGGAGTGGTTCTGGCTCGAGTACGCGATCGGTGTTCGCGGCGACAAGAAGCGCGCCCTCGGTTACATCGAGCAGGCGATGGCGATCACGCCCGACCGGATCGACTATCACCTCGAGATGGGAGCGGTGCTCTTGTGTCTCGCGTCTCGCGAAGAGACCCACGACTACGCAGCGCGGGGCCGACAGGTGCTCGAACGCGCGCGTACCCTCGAGCACCGTCTGACCACGGACGCCATCGATCAAGAGCACGCGCAGCTGCTGCTCGATCAGCCCGACACGGCCTGCGGCTACTCCCGCGACGGTTTCATGGACTTCTCGGGGATCAAGGAAGGCCAGATCTAGCGGGCCACGTCTCTCGGTCGTCGCCATTCGCGCGGATCGAGTGCCAGCGGCTTCGGGGCGAAGCGCTGTTGCAGTACCCGGGGGCGCGAGATCCGATCCATCCGAAACATGCGGCGCGCGTCCTTTTCGACGTCGATCGCCAGCACGTACCAGACCGGTAGCTCGACGTAGAGGCCGTGAGGTTCGACCCGGCGTTGGGTCCGGGCGCCCATGCGGTCCACGTAGCCGAACCCCAGGCAGCGTTCCTCGCGGAACGCGCGTTCGAACGCATCGAGGAGCGAAGGCGAAGTCGGACCGGCCGACGCCCGTAGGCTCGGCGTGGCCGGGTCGCCGACCTGGATGCGGTCGCACAACCTCCGCAGCTGATGGCGTCGCTCGTCGGGGAGCCGTGCGAGGAGCTTGTTGACGCCCGCGCTTCCGCCCCGCGAGAACGGCAGCCCGTGGATGCGTCGGGCGATCTCGACCGAGAGCCACAAGCTCACGGCCTGTTCCTCATCGAGTTGAATCGGGGGGAGCGGCGCGAAGCGGGCGAAGCGAACGCCGCCGCCCCGACCGCGCTCGCCCTCGATGTCGAACCCGCGTCGCCGCAATGCAGCGACGTCGCGGCGCACGGTTCGCACCGAGACGCCGAGCGCTTCGGCGAGGTCGGTCATCGACGCGCCGCGGCGCGCCCGGAGTTCGGCGATCAACGCGTCGTGGCGCTCGGTGCGGTTCAAACGCTTGCTCCTCCGGCCGGCTCGGTCCCAGTGTGGACAAAAATAGGACATTTCGTGTCCTATCTGCGGATAGCCTCCCGGTGAATCGGCAGGGGGCACGCGCTTCCCCGCCCATCGGAGGAAACGAGATGAACGCGACGGAGATCGGAACGGAACTCGTGCGGCTCTGCCAGCAGGGCAAGACCCTCGAGGCGGTCGATACGCTGTACGGCGAGAAGGTGGTCAGCCTGGAGGCTGCGGATCAGGGTCCCTTCAAGGCCCGGACCGAGGGCCTGAGCGCGGTGCGCGAGAAGAACGTCAACTGGTCGGGGATGCACGAAGTGCACGAGACGAAGGCGCTCGGGCCCTTCTGCGGCGGGGATCCGGCGCGCTTCGCCGTGCTCTTCGAGATGGACGTGACCCACAAGCCGACCCAGGAGCGCAATCGGCTCGTGGAGGTGGGCCTCTACACGGTCGAGTCGGGGAAGGTCGTCCAGGAAGAGTTCTGGTACGCGATGGGATAGAGCGGGGCGGGGGGCGGCTGGATGTCGCTCCCCGCGTACCGCGCGCTTTCGGCCTACACTGCGGCGCCCATGGACGCCCGCACCCGCGGCATCGTTGCCGCCACCTTCGCCGCTCAGGCCGTTGCCATCGGTTCGACGATCGGAGCCTTCAGCCTCTTCGTGCGCCCGGTGGCCGAGGCCTTCTCGGCCTCGACCCTGGCGGTGAGCGCCGGCGTCTCGATCATCACGCTGATGCTCGGGGTTTCCGGGGTTCCGGTCGGGCTCTGGCTGGATCGGGGCACGCCGCGGCACGCCATGTTCGCCGGCACTTTCGTGCTCAGTACCGGGTTCTGGTTCGCTTCCCAGGCCGAGAGCCTTGCGTCTCTGGCCCTGCTCTGTGTCTACATCGGCGGAGCGGTGCCAACGCTCGGGCCGCTCACCACGATGGCAGTGGTTGGCAAGGCGGTGGCCGATGGCCGCGGGCGCGCCTTGGGCATCGCCAACATGGGTGTCCCGCTGGGTGGACTCCTGTTCGCGGCCCTGGCCGGCGTCGTCATCGAGAGCTGGGGCTGGCGCACCGCCCTCCAGCTCTTCTCGATCGTCACAGCGGTGGTCTGCGTGCCTGCCGTGTTCTTCGGGATCCCGCGCGAACTCCATCCCGCGACGTCGGAGACCGTCCCCGAAGCCCCAGAGGGGGCTCCCACCCCGCTCGCCTGGAATCCGGCTTTCTGGCTGGCGGCGCTCGCGTTCGGCGCCGGGGTCGGCGTGCTCAGCAGCTGGTACTCCCAGGTGGGACCCTTCCTGGACGACATGGGGTTGGGGTCGCGTCAGGCGGGGCTCCTGCTCGCGTTCTCTCAGGGCATCGCGGTCATCGGAACGCTGGCGCTCGGCGCACTCGCCGATCGCGTGCCACCGTCGCTGATCATGGGGTCGATCCTGGCCGTGGTGGGTCTGGGCTTCGGGGTGCTCGCGACGGGGCCCGGCTTGCCCTGGGTGATCGCGACCCTCGTCATCACCGGCGTGGCGACCGGCGGCACCATGCCCGTCTTCGCGGCGCTGCTCGCGAAGCGTTTCGGGGCGGGCGCGCTGGGAAGCGGCGTCGGTCTCGCGAACGTCTGTCTGCTTCCCTTCGGTGCGGCGCTGCCACTCCTGGCGGGGGCGATCCGCGACGCACAGGGGAGCTACGCCTCGTTCCTTTTCGTCTGCCTCGGTCTCGTCGTCGTGGCGCTCGGGCTGCTGGTCGCCTCCGTGCGTCGCAGCGACGCGCGTTCCGCCTGACGCGTCACCGGGGGCGTGGGCGCGCGTAGGCCTCACGGCCCGCGGCTGCTCCGAGACGCTCCATGTTCTCGCGGAGCACCCGTCGGCTTCGGGTGCCATCCATCCCCGCGCGCAGCGCGCTGTACTGCAGGAGCTGGTTGTCGTCTGTGATCAACGGGTGGCCCTCCGCGAAACGGCGCAGCGCCTTCCCATCGAGCCACAGGCTCCGGCGGATCTCTTCGGCCGAGAGGGTGGTCAGTCGTTCGGGTTGGCGGCGGGACAGGCCGGGCCACTCCTGGCCGAGCGCTCGGTCGCCGCTCTCCCGCCGACCGAGCAGGATGCCGGTGGGCGAGATCGGATCCATCCAGATCACGCTGTCGGGAAACACGGCGGCGAAGGTCGCGGCGATGCTGGCGGCGTGCTCCGGCGTGACGAGATGGATCGGGAGCCATTGGGCCACGACGCCTCCGGGCGCGAGGCGCTCGCTCACGATCTCGTAGAACTCGCGCGAGTACAGGGAGTTCACGCCAGCGAAGTTCGGAGGCATCGGTTCGAGGGTGATCACGTCGTAGCCGCGCTCGTTCCGTCGCAACCAAGCGCGACCGTCCATCACGACCGGCGTGACGCGCGGATCGTCGAGCACGGCCGAGTTCGAGCGAAACAGGGGGGCCAGCTCGAACACCGCCGGACTGACGTCGACGAGGTCGACCGCACGGAGTCCCTCGTGTCGCAGCGCGTTCGCCGTTTGACCGGTGCCGAAGCAGATCACCAGTCCGGTCTCGGGGCTCGGGTGGAGGACGGCGGGCAGGCTGCCCATCCACACCATGTAGTGGCTGAACCAGTCCTCCGACGTGGCGGAGAAGCCGTCGATCAGGAGTCGTCTGCGCCCGGAGGGCGATTCGAGCACCGACGTCGTGAAGTCGGGACCTTCGGCGTGGGCGACGATGCGCTCCTGGGACTTCCCGCTGCGGTACAGCCGGTCGCGTCCGGGGCTCGAGGCGAACGCGGCGGCCAGCGCGAGCGACACCGCCGCGGCGGTGAGGCCCTGCCAGCGGGGCCGCGCTCCCACCAGGGTGGCGACAGCGATCACCAACACCCCCACGAGCCACGCGCTGCGTGCAAAGCCGAGGACGGGCAACAGCAGCCAGGCGGCGACCAACGAACCGACGACCGAAGCGAACGTGTTGACCGCGTAGAGTCGTCCGGTGAACCCGCTCTCCGGGAAGGCCTCGAGGCACCAGGGCAGCACCGTGGCGAGACACAGCACGGCTGGGCTCACGAGCAGTAGCGAGGTGAGAAACCAGCGCGTCGTCACCCAGGCCTGAGAGCCCGCGACCTGGGTCACGAGATCCATGCGCTCGATCAGCGGCGTGGCCAGCAGCGTTGCGACCCCCGCGGCCATGAGGAGCGTCGTTGGGCGCCAACCACGCGTCCGCAACCACGGAACCCAGCGCGCCCCGAGCGCCAGGGGGATCAGGACGGCCGCCAGGGTGATTGCGAAGGTGGCCACCGTGCTCCAGAAGGCGGTCCGCAGCGCGCGAAACCAGGCGACTTCGAGCGCGAAGGTCGCGAACCCGGTGCACGCCACCAGCCAGAGGGCCTGTTGCCGTGACAGGATCGGAAGGCCTGCGGTCGCGGATTCCTCCTCGGGGGCGTGTACGCCGACCGACCGGGGCAGCATCGCGATCGCCGCGACGGCGAGGTTGACGCCGGCGATGCAGAGCACGGTCCGTGATACTCCGAGCGCGGGCATCAGCGCGAAGCTCATGCCGAGCACTCCGGCGGCCGCGCCCGCGGTGTTGCTGGCATAGAGCGTCGAGATGCGGACGGCGTGCCGCTGGGCGATCTGCTGGAAGACGGGAACGCTCGCACCCATCGCCAGCGTGGCCGGTGCCAGCAGAAGCGCGATCGCAGGGCCCTGGAGCCAGGGCCCCCAAGCAGGTGACCACGCATAGAGGGATGCGTCGAGCGACTCCAGGGCGCGGAAGCCTGGCAACATCCAGAGGCCGCTCCCTCCGATCAGCGCTTCGAGTGCGCCGTAGGCACGCAGCGGGTGTCGAAGCGGGCGAGAAGCGAGCCAGCGCCCGGCACACAGGGAACCCACGCCGAAGCCGCCGAGTGTGACCGCCAAGGTGAGCGCGGTGCCCAGGGCCGAGACTCCGAACGCGAGACTCGCCTGGAGCTGCCAGACGATCTCCCAGGACAGCGCAGCGGTGCCGCCCAGGAAGACGAGGACATAGATCAAGCCGGCACCCATCGCGACGGACCACCCTACGCGATCCGGTGCTCGGGGATCCAGTCCTCAGGGGGCGCATCCGCCCCCCTGGACTAGGCGGCTCGGAAGCTCAACGCCTCGTCGTCTGCGTCGATCTGGACCTTCGCGCCCTCGGGATACTCGCCCTCGAGGATCTTCATCGCGAGCGGATCCTGGAGCATCCGCTGGATCACACGCTTCAGCGGTCTTGCACCGTAGTGCGGGTCGTAGCCCTTCTCGGCCAGCAGATCCTTCGCGCGGTCGCTGACCTCGATCTCGATGCGACGATCGCTGAGCAGACGCTTCACGCGATCGAGCTGGATGTCGACGATCCGATGGAAGTGCTCGCGGCCGAGCTGATGAAAGACGATGGTCTCGTCGACGCGATTCAGGAACTCGGGCTTGAAGTGGCCCCGCAGCGCCTCGTCGACCCGTCGCAGCATCTCGTCGCGCTGGTCCTCGCCGAGCTCCACGATGTGCTGGCTTCCGATGTTCGACGTCATGATCAGGACCACGTTCCGAAAGTCGACCGTGCGCCCCTGTCCGTCAGTCAGGCGACCGTCGTCGAGGATCTGAAGGAAGACGTTGAACACCTCCGGGTGCGCCTTCTCGATCTCGTCGAAGAGCACCACGCTGTAGGGGCGGCGGCGGACCGCCTCGGTCAGGGCGCCCCCCTCTTCGTACCCGACATAGCCGGGGGGTGCGCCGATCAGGCGCGACACCGAGTGCTTCTCGCCGAACTCGCTCATGTCGATCCGCACCATCGCCCGCTCGTCGTCGAAGAGGAACTGTGCCAGGGCGCGGGCCGTCTCGGTCTTCCCGACGCCGGTCGGTCCGAGGAAGATGAAGGAGCCGATCGGGCGATCCGGGTCCTGGAGGCCGGCCCGCGCGCGGCGCACCGCGGACGAGACGGCGGTGAGCGCGGCGTCCTGTCCGACCACCCGCACCCGCAGCTGCTCCTCCATCGACAGCAGCTTCGCCTGCTCGCTCTCGAGCATCTTCGAGACCGGGATGCCGGTCCACTTCGACACGATCTCCGCCACTTCCTCGGCCGAGACTTCCTCGGAGAGGAGCGAGCCTTCCTTCTGAATGGCGTCGAGGCGGGTCTGTTCGGCCTCGAGATCCTTCTCGAGCTCTACCAGCTCGCCGTAGCGAATCTCGGCGGCGCGCTCGAGCTGTCCCTGCTTCTGAGCGCGCTCGAGCTCCGCGTTGAGCTCTTCGCGACGTCCCTTCAGTTCCTGGACATGGGCGATCGCGCTCTTCTCCGTCTCCCAGCGGGCCTTCATGGCGTCGGACTCCGAACGGAGCTCCGCGATCTCGCGCTCGACCGCCTCGAGGCGCGATGCGCTGGCCTCGTCCGACTCCTTCTTCAGCGCCTCGCGCTCGACCTCGAGCTGCAAGCGCTTGCGCTCGAGCTGGTCGAGATCCTCGGGCATCGAGTCGATCTGGACCCGCACGCGGCTGGCGGCTTCGTCCACGAGGTCGATGGCCTTGTCTGGGAGGAAGCGGTCGGTGATGTAGCGGTTGGAGAGCACGGCGGCCTGGACGAGCGCGGCATCCTGGATGCGAACGCCGTGGTGGACCTCGTAGCGCTCCTTCAGCCCGCGCAGAATCGAGATCGTGTCCTCGACGCTGGGCTCGCCCACGTGGACGGGCTGGAAGCGGCGCTCGAGGGCGGCGTCCTTCTCGACGTGCTTGCGGTACTCGTCGAGGGTGGTGGCGCCGATGCAGCGCAGCTCTCCCCGCGCGAGTGCGGGCTTCAGCATGTTCGCAGCGTCGGCGGCGCCCTCGGCGGCACCCGCGCCCACGATCGTGTGGAGCTCGTCGATGAAGACGATCACCTGGCCGTCGGCCTCGGCGACCTCGCGCAGCACCGCCTTCAAGCGGTCTTCGAACTCGCCGCGGTACTTGCTCCCCGCGATCATCGCGCCGATGTCGAGCGAGACGAGCTGGCGCTCCTTCAAGCTCTCGGGCACGTCGCCGGCGACGATGCGCTGGGCCAGGCCCTCGGCGATGGCCGTCTTGCCCACGCCGGGCTCGCCGATCAGCACCGGGTTGTTCTTCGTGCGACGCGACAGAACCTGGACGACCCGACGGATCTCTTCGTCGCGCCCGATCACCGGATCGATCTTCCCCTTGCGGGCGACGTCGGTGAGGTCGCGTCCAAACTTCTCGAGCGCCTGATACTTCGACTCCGGGTCGGGGTCGGTCACGCGGGCGCCGCCGCGGACGGATGCCAAGGCCTTCAGGATGGACTCGCGGTCCACGCCGAGCGCACGCAGCGCGCTCCCCGCGGCGTCGTCCTTCTCGGCGGCGATCGCAAGCAGCAGGTGCTCGGTCGAGACGTACTCGTCCTTCAGCTGCTCGGCTTCGCCAAAGGCCTTCTCCAGTACGCGGGACGTGCTGCGCGCCAGCTGGGACTGGGCACCGCCGGACACCTTCGGAAGCGTCTCGAGGACCTCCTCGAGCTTCCCTTGGAGCATGTCGATCGGAACGCCGAGTTTCTGGAGCACGGGGACCGTGCTGCCTTCGGGCTGCCCGATCAGCGCGCCGAGCAGGTGCGCCGGGAGGATCTCGCTATGTCCCCGGGAGCCCGCCGTCGACTGCGCTTCGGCGAGGGCTTCCTGGCTCTTGATCGTGAGCTTGTCGTATCGCATGGCCGAACCCTAAGCACGGGTTTCGGCGCTTCAAGGCCCGAAGGCGAGAACGGCGACGCGCTTCTACGGAGTGCGCTCGCTCTCGCCCATACGCAAACGAGCGGCAGCTCCCCGCGGGAGCACCGCCCGTTGCCGCACCGAAGTGTCAGCCGGCGCGCTCGACCGTCATGTAGAGCTGGTTCTCGCCGCGTCGGATCAGCATGAGCGCGCGATCGTCGGCGTTGGCCAGGACCTGTTCGAGCTCTCCTGCGTCGTCGATCTCGTTGCGATCGACTTCGAGGATCACGTCGCCCCGGCGGATGCCGGCTTCGCGAGCCGGACCCTCGGGATCGACGGCCGAGACGACGACGCCCTTCGTGCTGTCGAGGCCGAGCTGCTCGGCCACGTCGTCCGACAAGTCCTGGACCCGAAGGCCGAAGGCGTCGGCGCCGGACTCGGTGGTCGGCGTGACGGAAGCGAGCTGCGCTTCGGGCTCTTCGAGGACCGCGATCTTCGGACGCAGCGTGACGCGCTTTCCATCTCGAAGGACCTCGATCTCGACCCGCTTGTTCACGGGCGTGGAGGCGACGATGCGCGGAAGGTCGTCGTAGTCGTCCACGGACTGACCGTCGAACTTGCGGATGACGTCCATCTTTTCGATGCCCGCGTCGTCCGCCGGGCCGCCCTCGACCACCTTCGAAACCAGCGCGCCGGCCGCCTCATCGAGGTCGAGTTCTTCGGCGATCTCGGGGGAGACCCCCTGGATGACCACGCCCAGCCAGCCGCGCGTCACGCGTCCGTTGGCCTTGAGCTGCGGCAGGATGCCCTTCGCCATGTCGATCGGCACGGCGAAGCCGATGGTGTTGGCGCGCGGGTTGATCGCGGTGTTGATGCCGATGACCTCGCCCGCGAGGTTCAGCAGCGGTCCGCCCGAATTCCCGGGATTGATGGCGGCGTCGGTCTGGATGTAGTCGTCGTAGGCACCGTGGTCGATGTCGCGGTGCTTCGCGCTCACGATCCCGGCGGTCACCGTGTGCTCGAGCCCGAACGGGTTGCCGATCGCCACCACCCACTCGCCGGGACGCACGCTCTCCGAGTCGCCGAGCGGTAGGGCGAACAGCGGTCGGTCCGAATCGACCTTGATCAGGGCGATGTCCGTCTTCGGGTCGCGGCCGACGATCTCGGCGGGAAGCTCTTCCCCATCCGAGAATTTCACGGTGATCTTCTCGACATCCTCGATCACGTGGTTGTTGGTGACGATGAAGCCTTCCTTCGAGATGACGAAACCCGTTCCGAGGCTGGGCACGCTGCGTTTGCGCTCGCGGAATTCGGGCTGTCGGGGCAGCCGGAAGGGCAGGTTCGGGCCGAAGAAGTCCTCGAGCGAGTGACCGACGACCGTCTTTTCGGTGCTGATGTTCACGACGCCGGGCGAAGTGGCCTCGGCGAGATCGGCAAAGGTCCCCGGGACGCCTCGCGGAACGACCGGTTCCCGGTTCGAGCCCTCCTGCCAGAAGGGTTCGCCCGCGGCGGCCACGTCGGTGTCGTCATCGTCTCCGAAGAGGTCGAGGGCCACGGCTTCGTTCGGGTTCCAGCGGACCTCGAACATGCCCGTCGCGACCACGGCGGCGAGCGCCAGCCCGCCGAGCACCAGAAACTTGCCGATCGTTTTCATGCGTTTTCGCCTTTTCGAAGCGTGCCGCGAGGCCTGGCCCGCGCGTCACGAGCGGGCCCCCCTCTCGGCTGGCCGCGGAGCCCGCCGCGCGTGGCGGGGGCGGACGGCGCTGGAAAGTCGAACCCTTGGACGACCGAGCCGGCGCGGGGGTTCACACGAGGACGCAGTTTCCCGCTGGGCCGGTCAGGAGCTCCTAGGGTATCCGCCGATCCCGAGACCAACCACGCGGCCCGATCAGAGCAAGGGGAGGGCGACGTGGTATCGCCCGTTGCCGCGGGCCACCACGACCAGCGCCCGCGCCTGGCCGCGCAGGGCGAGCACCGCACGCCGCAGCGCAGCGGGGCCATCGAGCGCCCGTCCCCCCATCGAGAGGAGGACGTCCCCGGGCCGCAGTCCGATCTCTGCAGCGCCACTCTCCGGCCGGACCGCGTCGACCCGGTAGCCCCCGCGTTCGTGGGGAACCAGCGTGAGCCCGGTGCGCTCGCGGGTCACCGTGGCGATGAAGTCGTCCGGGATCTCTTCGACCCGCACCCGGCGTTCGAGCGGCTTGCCGTCCCGCAGCAGGCCGAGCGCGAGCTGCTGGCCATCGGTCGCGCGTTCGAGTCGCTCGAAGAAGTCGCGCGCCGACTGGAGTCGCTGGCCATCGAAGCGGGTCACGATATCCCCCCGCTGGATGCGCGCGCGCGCGGCGGGGCTGTCGGGCCGAACGCGGCTCACCAGGGCTCCTTGGGTTTGCGCTGGAAGCTCGAGCGCGGCGATCAGGCCGGGTTCGAGGTCCTGGAACTCGAGCCCGAGCCAGACGGGGGAGACCTCGCCGTGATCGATCAGCTCCTGCACGACGCGCTGCGCTTCATCGATCGGGATCGCGAATCCGATCCCCTGGGCCTGGTTGTAGATCGCCGTGTTGATTCCGATCAGCCGCCCTTCGGCGTTGAGCAGGGGCCCCCCGGAGTTTCCCGGGTTGATCGACGCGTCGGTCTGCAGGAAGCCGTGGTAGACGCGGTTCTGGGTGCGCAGCGAACGACCTGTTGCAGAGATCACACCCGTTGTCACCGTGTGGGACAACCCGAACGGATTGCCGATCGCGATCACGGGCTCACCGACCATCAGGTCGTCCGACCGACCGGGCTCGATCCACGGGAGCTTCTCCTCGGTATCGACCTCGAGCACCGCGATGTCGTGGTTGGGGTCGGCGCCGATCAGGCGGGCATCGAACTCGCGCCCGTCCGAGAGGGAGACCCGGATCCGACTGGCCTGGCTGACGACATGCTCGTTCGTGAGGACGTGGCCGTTCGCATCGATCAGCACACCCGAGCCGAGGTTCTCTCGCGTCTCCGGACCCCGCGGCTCGAAGAAGTCGCGGAAGAACCGATCGAAGATCGGGTCGCGCGCGAAGGGGCGGAAGGGGTTGCCGCGGGCCACGCGCTGCTCGGTCGTCACGTTCACGACCGCGGGACTCGCCTGTTCGACGACCCGCACGGTGGTGGTGCGGCGAAGGAACGGGTCATCGGCTGCAGCCGTCGTGGCGACCAACGCGGCGCACGCCAGACCCGCGACCAGCCAGGCCCGCGCTCTCTGCCCCCTCTCGCGCATCATCGCCGCCCGAGTGTGACCGGGCCCCCGCCGCTTGTCAGGGCCGCGCGTCCCGATCGCTGCGACCGCGCTTCGCCGGCTTGACCAACAGGAACTTCAGCTCGTCGCCTCGGCGCGCGAGCAGCAGGAAACGCTCACTCGCTTCCACCGAGTCCAGCGCTTCGCGGAATCCGTCCAGATCCGCGACCTCGGTTTCCTCGACGCGGACGACCACGTCGCCGACCCGCAGGCCCGCCTCGCGCGCCGGCGAGCCATCCGCGACGAAGGTCACGAAGGCGCCCTCGGTGGTCGTGAGCCGGTGGGTTCGCGCGAGATGGGGCGTGATCTCCTGCACGTGGAACCCGAAGTCGCTTTCTTCCTCGGCGCCCTCGAGTGCCGGCTGGTCTCCGACCACGAGCTTCGTGCGCTGGGTTTCTCCCGAGCGGAGGTATCGGATTTCCACCTCGGAACCCGGGGCGACGCGGGCGACCAGGCGCTGGAAGGAGCCCAGGTCTTCCTGTTCCTCGGCCTCGACGTCCCGACCATCGAAGCGCGTGATGATGTCACCGGTCTCGAGGCCTGCCTGCTCGGCGGGCGAACCGGGGAGCACGTGGTTGATGAGCACGCCCGTCGCGTCCGCGACCCCGAAGTGGTCGGCCAGATCGCGGTCGACCGACTGGAACATGATGCCGAGGAAGCCGCGTTCGATGCCGCCGGCCTCGAGCTGGGCCATCACGTCGCGCGCCGTATCGATCGGAATCGTGAACCCGATGCCGCGGCCCTGACCTCGCGAGTTGATCCCGACCACCCGTCCCGCCAGGTCGACCAGCGGGCCGCCCGAGGAACCCCGGTCGATCATCGCATCGGTCTGGATGAAGTCGTTCAGGAGATCCGGGATCTCCAGATTGCGGCCCTTCGCCGAGACGATTCCCAGGGAGACGGTGCCGTCGAGTCCGTAGGGGTTGCCGATCGCGAGCACCCACTGTCCGACCCGCACGTCTTCCTCGGAGAGCACGGCGGCCGGGAAGGGTTCATCCGACTGAATCTGGAGTAGCGCGATGTCGGTCTGGCGATCGGTGCCGACGAGTCGTGCCGGGTACTTCCGCTTTCGACCCGGAATGCTGACGGTGATCTTCTCGGCGTCGTTCACGACGTGATCGTTGGTGAGGATGGCGCCGTCCTCCCGGACGATCACACCCGAGCCCGTCGCCTGGCTGCGCCGGTCGTTGACCTTCACGATCGCTTCGATGTGCACGACCGACGGTTTGATCTTCTCCGCCACCGTCACGATGCGCTGCTCGAGTTTCGTGCTCGGCGCGGAGGCGGCGCAGGCGAAGAAAGAGAGCGTCGCCAACAGGGCGATCGCGGCCACGCGGTCAGACATCGAGAATCTCCCGGAGTGCGCGGGCGGGCCCGCTGGGGTCGGAGGCGGAGGAGAGTAGGCCGGTGATGGCGACGCCGGACGCGCCCGCTTCGATCGCGGGGCGAGCGTGCTCGAGATCGATCCCGCCCTGGGCCAAGACGGGTACCCCATGCCGCGCGGCTTTGCGCAGCACGGCGAGGCCGAGGGCCGGACGCTCGGCGGGTTTCGAGAGCGGATCGAAGATCGGCGCAAGATGGGCGTAGGAGATGTCGGGCGTCCGGGCGAGCTCTTCGGGCGCGTGGGCCGAGAAGCCGACGACCGCTTCGGAGCCGAGCAGGGTCCGCGCGTGCCCGGGCGGGACCGCGTCGAAGCCGAGATGGACCCCGTCAGCGCCGGCGGCGAGAGCGACATCGAGTCGGCGATTGACGATCACCCGCGCCGGTCGCTTCGCCGGGCGCGCGGCGCTGCAGGCGAGGTCGACGATCTCGAGCAGAGTCGCGGTGTCCCCGCTGCGTTCACGGACCTGTAGCCAGTCGACACCAGCGTCGAAGCTGCGCGTCAACCCTTCGCGTCCGATCCGGTGCAGCGTCGCTCCGTCGGCGACCCAGCAGAGGACCGGCGCACCGGGCGTGCCCGTGGGCGGGAAGTCCGACGTCAGAACGACGCGACGCCGTCGAGCGGGCTCGATGCGTTGGCGTACAGGCGTCTCGGCATCCGACCGGCCTCGTAGGCAAGGCGGCCCGCCTCGACGGCGTGCTTCATGGCCGTGGCCATCTTCAAGGGGTCCTTCGCGCCGGCGATGCCGGTGTTCATGAGGACGGCGGTCGCGCCCAACTCCATCGCGACCGCCGCATCGCTGGCCGTGCCGACACCCGCATCGACGATCACCGGGACCTGCACGGTTTCCAGGATGATGCGCAGATTGGCCGGGTTGCGGATGCCGAGGCCGGAACCGATCGGGGCCGCGAGCGGCATCACCGCGGGGCAGCCCATTGCCTCGAGGCGCTGGCACGAGACCGGGTCGTCGGTGATGTAGGGCAGGACGGTGAAGCCGTCGTCGACCAGGATCTTCGCCGCCTCCAGGGTCGCGGCCACGTCGGGGAAGAGCGTGCGTTCGTCGCCGATCACCTCGAGCTTTACGAGGTCGGTGTTCAGGAGCTCGCGACCCAGGCGCGCCGTGGTGATCGCGTCCTCCGCCGTGAAGCAGCCGGCCGTGTTCGGAAGGATCGTGAATCGGTCCGGCGAGACGACGTCGAGGAGTCGGGTGCCGGGCGGGCCGTCGAGCTTCGTGCGGCGGAGGGCCACGGTCACCATCTCGGCGCCGCTCGCCTCGGCGCACGCGAGGTTCTGTTCGAAGCTCTCGTACTTGCCGCTGCCGATGATCAGGCGCGACTGGAACGTGTGAGAACCGAGGCTGTACGACTCCATCTTCATCCTCCTCCGACGGCTTCCAGGATTTCCACCCGATCGCCGGGCTGCAGCTGACGCGTCTCGAACTCGGAACGCGGAACGACATCGCGTTGGATCGCCACCGCGATACGGCGTCCATCGAGCTCTAGCAGCTCGAGGAGCCCGCGCACCGTCGCTCCCACCGGAACCGCGCGGGTTTCCCCGTTGACCGTCACCGAGAGCGGCTCTTCACGCGGTTGGGATGCCAATCGAACTCGTCCCTCGACTCGTCTCGCCCGGAGCCGGGGTTCGGGGCTCCGAGGGAGACCGATGATAGGCTATGCCGCTCGAGGGAGAGGGGGGAGTCGCGCTGTCCACGTCTGCCGTGCGCGCCCCGGCGCGGGGGCATGCCGTCGCGTCGATCGATCTGACTGCGCTGCGCGCCAATTTCGCCGAGGTGAAGCGCCTGGCGGGTGGCGCGGCGGTGATCGCCGTCGTCAAGGCGGACGCCTATGGCCACGGCGCCGAGCCCGTGGCGCGGACCCTGGTCGATGCCGGCTGCGATCAGCTCGCCACCTGGAGCGTCTCGGAAGCCGCGACGCTTCGGGACGCCGGGATCCAGGCTCCCATACTTGTACTGGCCGGAGCCCAGGACGCGGCGGAAGCCGAGGCCGCCGTTGCCACTCGGCTCGTGCCCGTGGTGCACGACGAGGGCGGGCGCGAGCGACTGGTCGGCGCCGCGAGGCGGCTGGGCGGGGCGCCCGCCCCGGTTCACGTCGAGATCGACACGGGGATGCGCCGGATGGGGCTCCCGGCCGACGCCGCCGCGGACTTCTTGCGCGAGGTGCACCGGGAACCCGCACTGCAGCTTGCCGGGGTGATGACCCATTTCGCCCGCGCGGACGAGGCGGACCTCGAGCCGACGCGCGAGCAGTGGAGCCGCTTCCAGGCGGTGCTCGGTCCGCTCGCGGGCGAGGTCCCGCTCGGGTCGGTGCACGTGGCCAATTCGGCCGGCCTCGTCTCGTGGCCCGACCTCCAGTTGGCGGGGCCTCCGCCCGACGCGGTCCGACCCGGGTTGATGCTCTACGGCGCCCAGCCCTGTGTCACGCGCAGCGCGACTCTGCGTCCCGTGATGAGCCTGCGGGCGCCGGTCGTGGCCGTCCGCCGCGTGCGGGCCGGTGACGCGGTGGGCTACGGGGCGCGCTATCGGGCGCCCCGTGACACGACGGTGGCGACGCTCGGTCTCGGCTACGCCGACGGTCTGCCGATCTCCCTCACCAACCGCGGCGCGGTGTGGCTCGGGGGCGGGCTGCGGCCCCTCGCCGGGCGCGTGTCGATGGACAGCGTCGGCGTCGACGTCGGAGACGCCCCGATCACCGTCGGAGCGCTCGCGACCGTCTTCGGCGTGGCGGAGCCCGGCGGGCCGGTCGTAGCGCCGATCGAGACGGCCGCGGCCCACGCCGAAACCCTCTCCTACGAGCTCCTGGTGCGCGTGGGCCAGCGGGTCCCCCGGGTGTATGCAGAATCCGGCGCGAGCGTTTGACGCCAGCGCAGCCCCTCGGTACACCTCCGCGCGACTTCCCCCCCAACGCCCGCTTTTCGTCGCTGCTGCGAGGAGATGCGCATGACCCCCCAGAACCCCGCGCGCCCCGTCGGGCGCGCGTTGCTTTCCGTTTCCGACAAGACCGGGCTCGTCGACTTCGCCCGGGGCCTGCGTGAGCAGGGCGTCGAACTCGTCGCCTCCGGCGGCACGGCCAAGGCGCTCCAGGACGCCGGCCTGGACGTCACCGAGGTGGAGCAACTCACCGGCAGCCCCGAGATGCTGGGCGGCCGCGTGAAGACGCTGCACCCCCGGATCCACGGCGGGATCCTCGCCCGCCGCGACCACGACGGTGATCAGGCCGATCTCGCGGCCCACGAACTCGCCACCATCGATCTGGTCGTGGTGAACCTCTACCCCTTCGAGGAGACCGTCGCGAACCCGGACACGACCCTCGCCGAGGCGATCGAGAAGATCGACATCGGCGGTCCCTCGATGATCCGGTCCGCGGCGAAGAACCAGGCCTACGTCGGCGTGGTCGTCGATCCCGCCGACTACGATGGCATCCTCGCCGAGCTGGCCGAGCACGGCGGGCTCCTCGAAGCGACGCGGACCCGCCTCGCCCTGACCGCCTTCGAGCGCACCGCGCGCTACGACACCGCCATTCACGCCTGGCTCGCGGCCCGCGCGAGCGAGGGCGACGATCCGTTCCCGCCGCGCCTCGAAGTCGAGCTCGCGCGCTCGGCGTCGCTCCGGTACGGCGAGAACCCGCACCAGCGCGCCGCGCTCTACGGCCGCTTCCTCGAAGTGGCCGAGCCGCTCCACGGCAAGGAGCTCTCCTTCAACAACATCGTCGACGTGCAGGCGGCTCTGGCCCTGATCCAGGAGTTCCAGGACAGCCCCCGATCGGCGGTGGCGATCCTGAAGCACAACACGCCGTGCGGCGTGGGGCTGGGGGACGACCCGGCCGAGGCATATCGACGTGCCTTCGCCACCGACCCCGAGTCTCCCTTCGGCGGGATCATCGTCGCGAACCGCCCCTTCGACCTGGCGATGGCCCAGGCCGTCGACGAGATCTTCACCGAGGTGTTGATCGCTCCGGGGTTCGAGGACGACGCCCTGGCGCTGCTGCAGAAGAAGAAGAACCGCCGGCTCCTGCGTTTCCATCCCGAGCGGATGCCCCAGGCCGAGCTCGATCTGCGCCGCGTCTTCGGCGGTGTGCTGGTCCAGGAGACCGACCTCGCCCTCGAAGACGTCGCGGCGAGTCAGGTCGCCACCCAGCGCAAGCCGAGCGAGGAGGAGCTTCGCGCGCTCGCTTTCGGCTGGGCCGTGGTGAAGCACGTGAAGAGCAACGCGGTGGTGTTCGCCACGGCCGAGGGCACGCTGGCCATTGGCGGCGGTGCGACGTCGCGCGTCGACGCGATTCACCACGCCACCGAGAAGGCGAAGCGCGTGGGCCTCGACCTCCGCGGCTCGGCGCTGGCCAGCGACGCGTTCTTCCCGTTCCCGGACGGTCTCGAAGTGGCGGCTGCGGCCGGTGCCACCGCCTTCGTGCAGCCGGGGGGCTCGGTGCGCGACGACGAGGTGGTCGCCGCGGCCGATCGACTGGGCGCCACGATGGTGTTCACGGGGAAGCGCCACTTCCGCCACTAGCGTCTTCGCACGCTTCCGAAGGAGTCGCCATGCGCGTACTGGTGGTCGGATCCGGCGGCCGTGAGCACGCCCTCGCGTGGAAGATCGCCCAGAGCCCGAAGGTCGAGGCGGTCCTCGCCGCGCCGGGCAGCGATGCGATGGCCAGTGTGGCGCGCTGCTTCCCCGACGTGTCCGCGGGAGACATCGAGGCGGTGGTCGCGCTCGCCCAGCGCGAGAACGCGACCCTCGTCGTGGTGGGCCCCGAGGATCCGCTGGTGGACGGCCTGGCCGACCGCTTGCGCGAGGCAGGCATCGCGACCTTCGGCCCCTCGGCCGCCGCCGCACGCCTCGAGGGCAGCAAGTCCTTCGCCAAGGCGTTCATGCAGCGTCATGGAATTCCGACCGCCGAGTTCGCCGTGTTCGACGATCTTGCCCAGGCACGCGAGTACGTGTCGCGGTTCCCGGCGGGCTGCGTCGTCAAGGCCGACGGGTTGGCGGCAGGGAAGGGCGTGACGGTGTGCGAGAACGTCGCGCAGGCCCAGGCCGCTCTCGACGAAGCGATGGGCGACCGGCGCTTCGGCGACGCCGGGGATCAGGTGGTGATCGAAGAACGCCTGCTCGGAGAGGAGGCGTCCTACTACGCCATCTCCGACGGCGAACACGTCGTCACCCTCGCGCCGGCCCAGGACCACAAACGCGCCCTCGACGGCGACCAGGGAGAGAACACCGGCGGCATGGGCGCCTACGTGCCGGCCCCGGTGGTCGACGACGCGGTCGAGAAGAAGATCCTCGAGCGGGTCGTCCATCCGGCGATTCGCGGGCTGGCGAGCGACAGCATGCCCTACTGCGGCGTCCTCTTCGTCGGATTGATGATCGACTCCGCGGGCGATCCCTTCGTGATCGAGTTCAACGTGCGCTTCGGTGACCCTGAGACCCAGCCCCTGATGGTCCAGATGGAGAGCGACCTGGTGCCGCTGCTCGTGGGCGCCGCCGAGGGTGGGCTCGAGCAGGTTGCACCGCCGACCACCCAGGGCGCCGCCGTCTGTGTGGTGCTGGCGAGCGAAGGCTACCCGCGCAGCTATCCGAAGGGGCGCGCGATCGAGGGCCTCGACGTCGCGGAGACCCAGCCCCAGACCGTCGTCTTCCACGCCGGCACGGCGAGTGGCGCGGAGGGTGCCTTCGTCACGAAGGGCGGCCGCGTGTTGGGCGTGACGAGTGCCGGGTCCGACGTGGCCGAGGCCCGCGCGCGGGCGTACGCCGCGGTCGACGCGATCACTTTCGAGGGTGCGCAGCACCGCACCGACATCGCCGACCGGGCGCTGCGGTGAGCGACCTCGGTCTCGACGCTGCGGTGGCGTGGGTGCGCGATGGCCGCGTGCTCGCCTATCCCACCGAGACGCTGTGGGGCCTCGGGGGGCGTGCCCAGGACGCCCAGGCCGTCGAGCGCCTGCAGCGGGCGAAGGGCCGCGCGGGTGACGCACCCATCTCGATCCTGGTGCCTGCGCCAGGTTCGCTCGCCTCGCTCGGGTTCGATCTGGACCCTACGGCCGAGGCCGTGGCCGCGCGCTTCTGGCCGGGCCCTCTCACGCTCGTGTTGCCCTGCCGCGGGCGGTTCGGACCGGGCATCGCGCGCGCGGACGGGGCCGTCGGCGTGCGTTGCTCGCCGCACCCCGAGGCGATGGCCTTGGCACGTGCCTGTGAGGACGCCGGGTTGGGGCCGCTGACCGCCACCAGCTGCAACCGCAGCGGGGAGCCCGCGGCCGAACGACGCGAGGACGCGCGCCGCTTCGCCGAGACCGACTCCGAGGTCGCCGTGCTGGACGGAGCGCCCGACGCGCCGCCGACCGGGACGCCGCGCCCCGCCAGCACCGTCCTGGATCTCACTGCGCCGCGCGCGCGCGTGCTCCGCTGGGGCGCGATTCCCGAAACCGAACTGAGCCCGCTGCTCGAGGAGCTCGCTGCCGCATGACCCAGGTTCGTCCCTTTCGCGCCCTTCGCTACGACCCCGACCGCGTCGATCTCTCGAAGGTGATCGTGCCTCCCTACGACGTCGTCGCCGCCGAGGATCGCGAGGGCTTCTTTGCACGCGATCCCCACAATGCGATCCGGCTCGAGCTCACCCGCGACGTCGCCGATGAGGCGGGCACCGACTACGCGGAGGTCCGGACCACCCTCGATGGCTGGATTCGCGAACAGATCCTGACCCGCGATGGCGAGCCCGGCTTCTACCCGCTGCGCCAGAGCTTCGACGCGCCCGACGGCACGCGACAGTCGCGCGACGGTTTCTTCGCACTGATCCATCTCGAGGACTACGAGAAGCGCATCGTGCGTCCCCACGAGCGCACCCTGGCGGGCCCGAAAGCCGACCGCCTGAAGATCCTACGCGCGGCCGAGGCCAACCTCTCGGTCGTGTTCATGCTCTACGAAGATCCCGACGAGGAACTCGCTCCCTTGCTCGATGCGGCCCTCGAAAACAGTGCGCTGGGCACGGCAAGCGAGCAGAGCGGCGCCGAGCATCGGCTCGCCCGCCTCACCGACGCCAGCGCCGTCGACAAGATCACCTCCTTCTTCGACGACCGATCCGTGGTCATCGCGGATGGCCACCACCGCTACGAAACGGCACTCAACTACCGCAACGAGCAGCGCGAGGCAGGCGCCGGGGATGGGCTCGACGCACCCCATGAGTGGCTGCTCGTCTATCTCGCGAACGCGTTCGCGCCCGGCAGCCTGCTGCTGCCGATCCATCGCTTGATCCTGAAGGGATCCTTCCCGAACGACGCGGGGCTGCGCGAGCGTCTCGCCGAATGGGAAGTGCGCGAGGTCGACGTCCCGAGTGCCGAATCCATCCCGGAGCTCCTCGAGACCCATCTCGAGCCGCTGCGGGACCGCCACGCCTTCGCCGCCGACGATGCGTCGGGCACCCTACGGATCTTCTCGCGGCCCCGCGAGGACGACACTCTGACCGTGCGGGTGATCCACCAGGAAGTGATCGCTGACGTCTTCGATCTCGACGAAGACGCGGTGCGGGGCGGGGCGATCTCCTATCCGAAGTCGGCGTTGCAGACCGCGCGCGACCTGCGCCGCGGACACGGTGCCGTGGCGCTCTACCTGAACCCGCTGGCGCCCGAGGACGTCTTCCGCGTCACCGCCGCGGGTGAGGTGCTGCCGCAGAAGTCGACCTTCTTCTTCCCGAAGCTTCCGAGTGGGCTGGTGTTCCGCCCGCTCGACGGCGCGTGAGCCGCCACAGCCGCAAGGGGCCGCCCGAACGGGTGGGGTCTCTGGTCCCCCGCGTGCTTCGCGACCTCGGTCTCGGTGAGTCGGCCCGGGCCATGCGCATTCACGACTGCTGGGAAGAGGCGGTGGGCGCCGAGGTGGCGGCTCACTGCGAGCCCGTGGCCCTGCGGGACGGGGTGCTGGAGGCGAAGGTGGACTCGAGCACCTGGTGCCAGATGCTGCGGATGCGGACCCCGGAGCTCCTGGACGCCCTGGCCGAGCGCCTCGGCGACGACGCCCCCACGGATCTGTGGCTCCGGATTGGCTGAGTGCGGTGTCGAATCGGCTGAAGCCGGGTCGGATGGCGGGACAAGGGGCGGGCAGGCCGGTACCCTCGGCGCCGATGAGCGACCCCTCCGAGGCCGAAGACACCCTGTTGCACTGCGATTTCTGCGGGTCCGAGACCTCTCGGGTCCGGCGGGTCGCCCTCGATGGCGACTACGACCGGCTCCAGAAGCCCCACCAGGTCCAGTACGCCTGCCCCGAGTGCTCCGAGCGGAAGGAGCGCGAACGGACCGCTTCGGCGGGCTAGCGCCCGGCGCACCGCCGCTTGACCCGACCAGGGCGTTTCCCTAGCATCCGCGCCTATTTCGGCCACCGGCCCGTCCGAGAATCCCCCGGCGCGTCGCCCGTGGTGAGGTGTTCTTCATGGTAAAGATCCGACTGACGCGCGCTGGCGCGAAGAAGCGTCCCTTCTACCGCATCGTCGCCATCGACGAACGCAAGGCGAGGGATGGCCGACCGCTCGAGTTCCTCGGGACCTACGACCCGAAGACGAAGCCCGAGCAGGTTTCGCTGCGATCCGAAGCGATCGACGCCTGGGTGGCGAAGGGTGCGCAGCTCTCGCCCACGGTGAAGTCGCTGATTCGTCGCGCGGGTCGCCACGCGGCTGGCGGAGCGGCCTGATGGCGAAGCCCGCCGAACTGGTCGAGTTCCTCGCGAAGGGCATCGTCGACAACGCCGACGACATCGCCGTGCGCGAGGAAGACGGCGGACGCCTGCTCGAGCTCGAGACGCATCCCGACGATCGCGGTCGCGTGATCGGTCGTCAGGGGCGGGTGGCGAAGGCCATGCGGGCACTGCTCGGAGTGTCGCGCAATGGGGCGGACTGCCGACTCGACATCGTCGACTGAGAAATCCGGACGCGTACTGGCACCGGCTCCGGACGGAGTGGTGCTCGGGCGCGTCGTCGGGGTGCACGGACTTCGCGGAGAACTGCGGGTGCGCCTCCTCGACGAACACGACCGAAACCTGCGGGTCGCACCTCGCGTGCGTCTCGCCGAACGACAGGGGGATCCGAAAGCAGTCGAAGCCCGCGTGCGGGCGGTCGGCAAGGGACGGCGCGGAGAAGCGCGGCTCTCGCTGGAAGGCCTCGACGATCGCGACACCGCAGAGTCGCACGTCGGTCGGGTCGTTCTGGGTGACGCGGAACATCTGGTTCCTCTCGAAACCGGCGAGTTCTACCAGTACGAACTGGTGGGCTGCCGGGTCGAAGACGGGAACGGAGCGACACTCGGGACGGTGCATGGGTTCTGGGAAACCGGGGCTCCCGACGTGATGCTGGTCCGAGACGACTCGGGCCACGAGGTGCTGATCCCGGCGGCCGAGTCCTGGCTCCGCGAAGTCGACGTCCTCGAGAAGCGCTTGCGCGTCGAGCTCCCAGACGGGCTCCTGAGCGCGGCCGAAGAGGATGCGACCGATGGCGACTGACACGGAAACCGAGGCACCGCGAGTGCGCATCGACGTACTCACGATCTTCCCCGGACTCTTCGAGCGCTTCCTGCGCGAGTCGATCCTGGGGGCCGCGGTGGCCGACGGCCGCATTGCCATCGAAGCCCACGACCTGCGCCACTGGACGACCGACCGGCACCAGGTGATCGACGACGCGCCCTACGGCGGCGGACCGGGCATGGTGATGAAGCCCGAGCCGCTGGTCGCTGCGATCGAGGAACTCGCCGGCCCGAAGGGGCCGGGACGCACCGCCCGGGTGGTGCTGATGACGCCCCAGGGCGTCCGCCTCGAGCAGCGGCACCTGGCCGAGTTGGCCGACCACGCGCACCTGGTTTTGGTGTGCGGTCGCTACGAGGGCATCGACCAGCGCGTCATCGATCTGGCCGTCGACATCGAGATCTCGATCGGGGACTACGTGCTCTCCGGCGGCGAGATCCCGGCGATGGTGTTGATCGAAGGGGTGACACGACTGCTGCCGGGCGTACTCGGCAATCCGGATTCCGCGAAGACCGAATCGTTTCAAGAAGGACTACTGGAAGGACCCCAATACACACGGCCTGCGAACTTTCGTGGCCACGCCGTCCCCGAGATCCTGCTCTCGGGCGATCACGGGGCGGTGGCACGCTGGCGAGAGGAACAGGCCCGGGCGATCACCCGCGGACGCCGTCCCGATTTGTGGGAAGCAGTCAGCGGGGACCCTGCCTCCGGGAGTCCGGGAGAGAAGCCATGAACCGCATCGACGCCATCCACCCCACCCCCACACGCCGCGACCTGCCGCCGTTCCGTCCGGGCGACACCGTGCGCGTCCACGTCAACATCACCGAAGGCGACAAGCAGCGCATTCAGGTGTTCGAAGGCGTGGTGATCCGTCGCCGCGGGGGCGGAGCCTCGGCCACCTTCACGGTGCGCAAGGTCTCCTACGGCGTGGGCGTCGAGCGTGTCTTCCCGATCGAGTCGCCGTCGGTGACGAAGGTCGAGATCAAGGCCCGCGGCCACGTCCGCCGCTCGCGCCTCTACTACCTCCGCGAGCTGCGCGGCAAGAAGGCGCGGCTGCGCTCGAAGGTCCGCGACCTCTCCGGTCTGATCTCCGAAGAGGAGGCCGAGCTGGCAGCCGGCGGCGGGACCGCCGCGACCGCCGAGGCGATCGACGTCGTGCCGCCGGAAGAGCCCGAGGCCGCCGAGGAGACGGCCGACGAAGCGCCGGCCGAAGAGGCCGCGACGGACGACGACGCGAAGCAGGACTGAGCGCGCGCTAGCCGTCGGCTTCGAACGCCGCCGGCCAGTGCTCGATGCGAAAGCTCCCTTCCGCCGCGGGCGTGCAGGTCACGACGTCGAAGCGCACCCGGCGCGGGCGTCGATTGGCCTCGCGCAGCCAGGCCCGTGCGCCGCGCACCAGGCGGGCTTGCTTGCGGCGGTCGACCGCTTCCGCGGCGCTTCCGTGGCGCGATCCGCGCCGCGTCTTGACCTCGGCGAACACGAGGACTCCCGCGCGTTCGACGATCAGGTCGATTTCGACCCCGTCGGCGCGGACGTTGTGGGCGACGAGGCGATAGCCCCGAGCCCGCAGATGACGGGCGGCGGCAGCTTCCCCGGCGGCGCCCAGCGTTTGGCGTGCGTTCGGCACAGCAGACTTCCGCGGACCGGGGCGCCTGAGGGTAGCGCGGCCTGGGCTACGATCGCGGCCGCGAACCAGAGGGAGGAGCGCCCGTGATCGGCGTGCTGGGCGGCAGCGGCGTCTACGAACTCGAGGGGTTGGAAGAAGCCCGCTGGGAGTCGTTCGACTCTCCGTTCGGCACACCCTCGGACGCCGTCCTGCGCGGACGACTCGACGGGGTCGAGTACGCATTCCTGCCGCGCCACGGCCGGGGTCACAGGATTCCCCCGACCGAGATCAACTACCGCGCGAACATCGATGTGCTGAAGCGCGCCGGTGTCACCGACCTGATCTCGGTGTCGGCCTGCGGATCGCTTCGCGAGGAGCTGGCTCCGGGGCAGTTCGTGCTGGTCGACCAGTTCATCGATCGCACCTTCGCCCGCGAGAAGACCTTCTTCGAGAGCGGCTGCGTGGCCCACGTCTCGATGGCCGACCCCGTGTGTCCGCGCCTGCACGAGGCGTTGGTCGCGTCGGCGAACGCCGCCGGCATCTCGCTCGTCCGGGGCGGCACCTACCTCGTGATGGAAGGGCCCCAGTTCTCGTCGCGCGCCGAGTCCGAGCTGTATCGCAGCTGGGGCTGCGACGTGATCGGCATGACCAACATGCCCGAGGCGAAGCTCGCCCGAGAGGCCGAGCTCTGTTACGCGACCGTCGGGATGGTGACCGACTACGACTGCTGGCACCCGGGTGAAGCCGACGTCGAAGTCGCGGACATCGTCGCCGTGCTCACCGAGAACGCCGACCGCGGCCGTCGCCTGGTGGCTGGACTCGCGAAGGAGCTCGGCCAGCGGCCGGTGCCGTGTCCGGCCGGCTGTGATCGCGTCCTCGACACGGCGCTGATCACGCCCCCGGAAGCCCGCGACCCGGCGCTCCTCGCACGCCTGGACGCCGTCGCCGGGCGCGTGCTCGCCTGAGAAGTTCCTCCCGTTCCCATCCCGCCTCGCGAGGCCGCTGGAGACCGACATGCCGATCAAGTCCCGCATCCGCACGATTCCGGATCACCCGAAGCCCGGGATCCAGTTCCGCGACATCACCACCTTGCTCCAGGACCCGGTCGGGCTGTCGCTGTCGGCGCAGCAGACCGCCGAGGCGTACAAGGGCGTAACGGTCGACAAGGTCGCGGGGATCGAAGCGCGCGGATTCATCCTCGGCGGCGCGGTCGCGATCGCGCTGCAGGCCGGCTTCGTCGCCGTGCGCAAGCAGGGGAAGCTGCCCTACACGACCCTGGGCCAGGACTACGAGCTCGAGTACGGCACCGATCGCGTCGAGATCCACACCGACGCCATCGCGCCGGGCGAGCGGATCCTGATCATCGACGACCTGATCGCGACGGGCGGGACCGCCGAAGCGACGGTCGACCTCGTAGAGCAGGCCGGCGGCGAGATCGTCGGCTGCGCGTTCATCGTCGATCTCCCGGATCTCGGCGGCGCCGATCGCCTGCGCGGGCGGGGAATCGAGGTGCACTCGCTGTGCGCGTTCGAGGGCGAGTAGCCCGGTGAACGTCGGCGGTACGCCCCGGCGGACGCTGTGGCTTGGCGAGGATGGACACAGCGTCGAGATCATCGACCAGACGCGCCTCCCCCATGCCTTCGAGACCGTCTCCCTGCGCGGTCTCGAGGACGCCGAACGCGCGATCCGCGACATGCTCGTGCGGGGCGCCCCGCTGATCGGCGTCACGGCGGCCTACGGCGTGTGTCTGGGCCTCCGCGAGGACCCGAGCGACGCCGGACTCGAACGCGCCTGCGCGCGCCTGCTCGCGACGCGTCCCACCGCGGTCAACCTGCGGTGGGCCCTCGAGGAGATGCAGACGCTGCTGGGGCCCGTCGCGCCCGAGGCCCGCGTCGATCGCGCCTATGCGCGCGCGTCGGAGATCGCCGAGGAAGACGTCGCCCTGTGTCGCGCGATCGGCGAGCACGGCGCGAAGTTGCTCGCCGACCTGCCGCGTCGTGGCGATCGGCCGCTGCAGGTGCTCACCCATTGCAACGCCGGCTGGCTCGCCGCGATCGACTGGGGCACCGCGCTCGCCCCGCTCTACGTCGCCCATGAGCAAGGGCTGCCGCTCGAAGTGTGGGTCGACGAGACGCGGCCGCGCAATCAGGGGGCGAGCTTGACGGCCTGGGAGCTCGCCGAGCATGGCATCTCGCACCGGGTGGTCGCGGACAACGCTGGCGGTCACCTGATGCGCACCGGCCAGGTCGACGTCTGCATCACGGGCTCCGACCGCACGACCGCCGACGGCGACGTCTGCAACAAGATCGGCACGTACCTGAAGGCCCTCGCGGCCCACGACAACGGGATTCCCTTCTACGTGGCGCTTCCCTACAGCACCATCGACTGGACCCTCGGAGACGGTGCCGCGATCGAGATCGAGGATCGCGGCGAAGCCGAGGTGCGGTGGATCTCCGGCCGCGACGCCGACGGGCGGATCGTCGCCGTCGATCTCCTTCCCGCCGAGAGCGGCGCGGCGAACCCGGCTTTCGACGTCACGCCCGCGCGGCTGGTGACGCGGCTGATCACCGAACGGGGTGCCTGCGAAGCGTCGCGTGCCGGGCTCGAAGGGCTCTACCCCGAGCGCGTGCGCGCCTGAGCGGCGCCCCATGGCCACCCTCTTCGTCGTCGCCACTCCGATCGGGAACCTCGAGGACACCACGCCGCGGGCGCTCCGGGTGCTCGCCGAGGCGCGGCTCGTGCTCGCCGAGGACACCCGCCAGACCCGCAAGCTCCTCGATCACTTCGAGGTGTCGGCGAAGCCCGTGTCGCTCCACGGTCACAACGAGGCGCGGCGCGTCGACACCGTCCTCGAAGTGCTCGAGGCCGGCGGCGACGTCGCCCTCGTGAGCGACGCCGGAACGCCCCTGGTCTCGGACCCGGGCGAGCGCGTCGTGCGCGCCGCACTCGACGCGGGACACACGGTCAGCCCGGTGCCCGGGGCGTCGGCCCCGGTCGCGGCGCTGGTGGCGTCCGGGCTGCCCACCCTGCCGTTCCTGTTCGCCGGCTTTCCGCCCCGCAAGACCAAGGCGCGCGCGGCCTTCTTCGCCGACCTCGCCCCGCGACCCGAGACGCTCGTCTTCTTCGAATCGCCCCGGCGCCTCGCCGACACGTTGGCCGCCATGCTCGACGCCTTCGGGCCGCGGCCGGCCTGCGTCGCCCGCGAGCTGACGAAGCTCCACGAGACGATCACCCGGGCACCCCTCGACGAACTGGTTCGCCAGTTCGAGGAGCCGCCCCGCGGCGAAGTGACGCTCGTGGTAGCCGGGCGACCGGGCCCGGCCCCCGCCGCCTCGGAGGCGGTGCTCGCCGCGGCGCTGCGTGCCCGAGAGGCGGCCGGCGGATCGCCGTCGGAGATCGCGCGCGACGTCGCCAGGGCTACGGGCCTCCCCCGCGCGGAGATCTACGCGCGGCTGCTCGAACGCGGCGACTGACCCCCGCCCCGCGCGCCGCCGGCGCCGTCAAGCGGTGTCGCCGCTCAGCCGATGCCGAGGAGGCTCTCCCCGGAGGTGTCTCCCATGACCCATTCCATCTGGTACGACGAGAAGGCGATCTTCGACGCCCTGGTCGTGCTGACCGACGAGACGGTCTACGTCGCGAACCCCACCGCGAAGCAGGGTGCCGAGCTCAAGGCGCGTCTCGACGCTGGGGAGCCGCCGCGCCAGGTGCTGAAGGACGAGGGGCAGCGGATCCCGCTCGCTTCGCTGACCCGGATTCGCTGGGACCAGAAGTCCGACGACATCGACCTCGACTACCGCGAGGGCAAGGAGAAGGACTCGAAGAACATCACTTTCGAGCGACGCGAATGGCGCGACGCCTTCGCGGCCGAACTCCAGCAGGCCCATGCGGATTGGGAGGCGAAGACGGTCGAGTACTCGGTCTTCCGGGCGATCCTCGGGCCGGCCGTCTTCGGCGCGTTCGTGGCCGGCGTCACCTGGCTCCTGCATCTGGCGGCGGTCGAGATCGCCGCGGGCGAATCCGCCGAGATCTCGGGCCGACACGCCCTCGTCAAGAAGCTCCTGGCGCTCGGCCTCGAGTGGGTCGGTCCGGCGGGCGTGCTCGTGATCGGGGGGCTGATGCTGGCGGCGACGGTGTTCGTCCTGGGCCAACGGGCCGGTGACCCGCCGATCGTAACCACGCTGCGCCCGCCCCGCTGAGCGCATCGTGACCATCGCAGCGGTCGGCAACTTCATCGTCTACGGAATGTTCGCCTTCTTCGGCGGCATCTTCGCGTTGATCGTCCTGGCCGTCCTGTTCGGCAAGCGCATCGAGCGCAAGTGGGACTACGAAGCGGATTTCCGGGACGAGCGCGGCCGCGAGATCGGCGAGCTCGACGTCGAGCTCTTCCGCGTCATCGAAGACAAGCGCGCGGCGGTGCAGCCCGACTTCCAGCTGAAGGTGAAGTTCGTGCTGCGCCACCCGGCCTTGACCCCGGGGCAGGGGCTCGTGGTGCGCCTCGCCGGAGAGCCCATCTTCGAGCAGACCCTCTCCGAGTCGGGCCGCGTCCTCCTGCGTGAGGACGCGCTCTGCAGCCAGATCAAGTCGCCGCGCGTGGGTGACCTCGTCACCGTCGAGGTCGGGGGCGCCGAGCTCTTCAGCGAGCCGCTTCGCCGGGACTAGGCCCCGTTCCACGAGCCGACGCACTTCGGTTTCCCCCATCCGGGGGAGAGGCCCGCGCCCGGTCCGCCGGCTTGCGTCTTGCGCCGCGTCGCGCGCGGGGTTCAGAATCGGTATCGAGCCGACTCTGGCTCGCGCGCCCACGGAGGATGCCATGCGCTCGACCCTGCGATTGATGTGGCTCGTGCTTCCGATCTCCTTCTCGCTGGGAATCGGTGGCTGTCCGGGAACCGAGATCGAGCTCCCGGGCCTCGAGGATCGCGTGAAGCTGACGACCGATCGCAACGGCGTCTGGCACATCGAAGCGGAGAACGACAACGATCTCGCGATCGCCCAGGGCTACGTTCAGTGCCGCGATCGTCTCTTCCAGATGGATCAGACCCGGCGGCAGGTGGATGGAACCGAGAGCGAGCTGTTGGGGCTCTCTCGCCTGAACGCCGACATCCAGGCCCGTGTCGTGGGGCTACACCGTGCCGCCCAGCGATCCCTCGACGCCGCGCCCCCCGAGTTCCAGGCGCTGCTGCAGGCGTTCGCCGACGGCGTGAACCACTGCATCCTGACGGTGCCGCTCCCGCCCGAGTACGCGCTGCTCGAGCTGACGACGGTGCGCCCTTGGGAGCCCCTCGACAGTCTGAAGATCGGCAAGGCGATCGCCGCGAACCTCTCCCTCGACATCGATACGGGTCCAACCCAGCAGCTCTTCGCCTACACGGCCGCCGGGATCGCGAACGGCTTCGACGGACAAGCCCTGTTCTCCGAGGACGTGTTCCGCGCAGCACCGATGGATTCCGCATCGACGGTGCCGGACGCCACGAACGGAACGCCCTTCGCGGTCGATTGGAACGCGGCGAAGGCGCGGCACCTTGCGTCGGCGTCGAAAGCCGCCGCGCGCGCGGCCCGCAAGCTCGATGCGCACCCGATGTTCTCGCTGGCGATGAACCGCCGGGAGAGTTTCGTGGGAAGCAACGAATGGGGTGTGACGGGGAGTGCCGCGCGCGGCGGGAAGCCGATCATCGCCAACGACCCGCATCTCTCCCTCAACGCGCCGTCGACCTTCTGGGAGTGGCACCTCCGGGTCAACGACGATCCCGACAACGGGTCGATGAACGTGAGCGGTGTGGGTTTCCCCGGTACACCCGGCGTGATTCTCGGGCAGAACGAGCGCGTTACCTGGGGCGCAACGACCAACCCGATGGACGTCGCCGACGTCTTCCAGGATCGGCTGCTCGTCGCCCAGGCCGACTGTCTGTTGATCGGTGCCCTCGCCTGCATCGAGAGCCCTCCGGGCACGTTCCACCCGGTCGAACTGGAACTCGGGGTGACGTATTTCTTCAACGTGGTGGGCGACGGAGTCCAGGACAACCTGATCCAGGCGACGGGCCTGCCGCCGGAGGCGGAGATCATCGCGACGGTTCCCTTCCGCAGCTTCGGCCCCGTCCTCGACATCACGGATCCGAGCGTCCTTCAGCCTCCCTTCGGGACGACCGAGGTGCTCGTGCTCCAGTACACGGGTTTCCACGCCACCCAGGAGCTGCAGACCTTCGTCGCCTGGAATCGTGCGTCGAACCTCGCCGAGTTCGTAGCGGCGCTGCAGGACTTCGACGTCGGCTCCCAGAACTGGGCCTACGCGGATGTCGACGGCAACCTCGCCTACTACGCGAGCGCCGAGATGCCCCTGCGAAGCGACCTGGAGCAGGGCGTCGTTGCCGGAGTCCCGCCGTACATCGTGCGCGACGGCATGTCAGGAGCGAACAACTGGGTCCCCGATCCCGCGCGCAGTCAGGGGCAGGCGATCCCCTTCGCGATCCTGCCCTTCGACGAGATGCCCCAGACCCTCAACCCGGAGAACGAGTTCTTCGTCAACGCGAACAATGACCCGGCCGGGACGACCCTCGACAACGACCCGCTGAACCAGGTGCGGACCTCGAACCCGAATGCGATCTACTACCTGAACCCGGGCTATGCCCTCGGCCTGCGCGCCGGCCGGATCACCCAGCTCATCGAGGACGAGATCGCGAGCGGCCGCGTCTCGTTCGCCGAGATGAAGAAGTTCCAGGCCAACACCCAGCAGCTCGATGCCGAGCTGCTCGTGCCGTTCCTGCTCGACGCCTTCGCGAACGCGAGTGAGCCCGCAGCGCCGGCGGCGCTCGCCGCGCTCGCCGCGGACCCGGGCGTGTCGGAAGCGCTGGGCCGCCTCGAACACTGGGACTTCTCGACGCCCACGGGTCTGGACGAAGGTTGGGACGCGTCGGACTTCTTCGGCTTCCGCTTCCCGCTGAATCACCGCAAGGGCGGGGGACAGGCCGAGATCGACGCCAGCGTGGCGGCCACTCTCTACAACATGTGGCGCGGCTTCGCGGTGCGGAACATCGTCGACGCACGCCTCGCGGGGTTCGGGCTCGGTGCGGGGTCGACCGAGGCGTTGAAGGCGCTGCACAACCTGCTCGATCAGGCCCCCTACACGGGAATCGCAGCAGCCGGGATCGACTGGATTCCGGAGCCGGCCGCCCTCGACGCCGAGGATCGGCGCGACCTCGCGTTGCTCCAGGCCATGCGCGACGCCCTCGACCAGCTGGCGTCGAACGACCTCGCCCCCGCCTTCGGCAACTCGACGAACCAGGAGGACTACCGCTGGGGGAAGCTCCACCGGATCGTCTTCGATCACCCCTTCGACGACACGCTCAGCATCCCGCCGAAGGGCGGCTTCGACGACGTCAGCCCGGAGCTGCGCGGCGTGGCGCGGGACGGCGGCTACAACGTCGTGAACGCCTCGGGATTCTCGGCCCGAGCGACCGGGCTCGACAGCTTCCGTTTCGGGGGCGGCCCGGTGCGCCGCTACGTCGGGACGCCGAACCGGGGTCGCATCTTCGGCGTGAACCAGGTGCCGGGCGGGCCGGCGGGGGATCCGGACGATCCCGACTACGCCACCCAGCTCGCCGTGTGGCTGACGGCCGACTACCACCTCGTCAACATGACGCGGATCATCCCCGGCGAGCGCGAGACCTTCGTGCCGCCGCCGCCGGCTCCCTGAGCGAAGGGAGATCGTCGGAGGCGGGCCCCCCGCCTCCGACGACAACCGCCTCCGACTACAACCGAGACAGGAAGCTCCGCATCGCCTCGACGAGTGGCTCGGGCCGATCCTCGGGGACGAAGCTCCTGCTGTCGTCGATCCACACGACCTCGGCGTGGGGGAGGCGGTCGGCCAGGGCGCGCGCATGCTTGGGCAGGAAGACCTGGTCTTCGCTCGCCCACGCCAGCAGCGTCGGCTTCGTGAACCCTTCGAGCTTCGCGGCCGCTTCGAGGGTGATGCGGGGGTCGATGCTGCGCACGAGCTTCCCGGCATCGCGTCGGATGCCCGCGTCGCGCAGCACCGGGCCGACGTAGCTCTCGGCGATCTCGGGCGGCAGGCGCCGCTTCACGAGGCCGCCGAGCACGAGCGGCGAGTAGCGGATCGCATCGAAGCGGAGCGTCTGGAGCGTGAGGTCGAAGAGCGTTTGCGACTTCGCCAGCCACTCGAGAGGCCGGAAGCGCGGCGGCAGGAAGTTCTCGAAGGCGTCGCACGGCGTGAGCACGATGCCGCCGACGCGTTCGGGCTGGGTGGTGATCAGGTGCTGGGTGATGGCGCCGCCCGTGTCGTTGGCCACCAGGACGACGTCGTGGAGATCGAGCGTTTCGAGGAACTCGGCCACGCTGGCGGCCACGGTCTCGATCGTGTGCTCGGCGTCGGCGGGGCGCGCGACGTCATGGGAGCCGAGCGGCCAGTCGGGTGTGATGCAGTGCGCGACGTCGGAGAGACCCGGGACGACCTTGCGCCACAGGTCGCCGTTCACGAGCAGTCCATGCACGAAGACCAGGGGCCGGCCTTCGCCGCGCTCGCGGTAGGACAGCGGGCCGGAAGAGAGGGAAACCGAACGGCACTCGCCGAGGTCGGGAGAGATCGGCATGCAGCCTCCTGGGCCTGGCGCTGGCGCCAACGGGGCCCTGAGCCCCGTGTCGCCAATCGCGTGGAGGCCTCAATTTACATACAAACAGTTTGTATGTAAATGATCTGGAGCTAGAGTTCGCCCGTGCCCGATCGCGTGCCCAACGCCGAACGCCGCGCTCAGACCCGCGCGAAGCTTCTCGCGTGCGCCCGCGTCCTGTTCACGGAGAAGGGCTTCGCCGAGGCGAGCACCGACGAGATCGCCTCGGCGGCCGGGGTGACCCGCGGTGCGCTCTATCATCAGTTCGCCGACAAGACGGCGCTCTTCGAGGCGGTCCTCGACGAGGTCGAGGCCGAGATCGCCGCCGAACTCCTGCGAGACGTCCCGGGGGACGACCCAGCCACGGTCCTGAAGCACGCGTCGCGCCGGCTGCTCGAGCTCTGTCAGCGCGACGACCTGCGCCGCATCACCCTGGTCGAAGCGCCTTCGGTGGTGGGTTGGGCGAAGTGGCGCGAGATCGACGCGCGCCACGGCTTCGGGCTCCTGCAGGCGGTGCTGGGCGAAGCCGCGCGGCGCGGTCAGATCCCCGCCGAACGTGTGGTCCCCCTGGCCCATCTGTTCCTTGGCGCCGCCAGCGAGGCGGCCTTGGCATTGGCCCAGACGCCCGAAGACGATGCTGCGCGTGAACGCATGACGGGGTCCTTGGAGTGGCTCGTCGATCGCCTGCTCGCCGAGCCGGAAGGCGAAGGGCCCTAGGCTTCCTCGTCTTCCGCTTCGGGTTCTTCCGGCGGTCCCTCGCGCAGCAGGGTCTCGAGACCGGCCTGGTCGAGCACTTCGACTTCCAGTTTCCGTGCCTTCTCGAGTTTGCTGCCGGGCTCGGCGCCCGCGACGACGTAGCTCGTCTTCTTCGACACCGAGCCGGTCACCTTGCCACCCTGGGCCTCGATCTGGGCCTTGGCATCGCTGCGGGTCATACCGTCGAGGGTGCCGGTGAGGACGAAGGTCCTCCCCTGGAGCGGGCCCTCGCCGCGCACTGGCGCCGGCGCGTTCTTCGGCCAACGCATTCCGAGCTCGCGCAGCGCCTTCACCTCGGCGTGGTTGCGGGCATCCGCGAAGAACGCGACCACGCTCTCGGCGATGATGGGTCCGACGCCCTCGACGGCTTCGAGCTCTTCACCGGAAGCCGCGAGCAGGGGGTCGAGGTCGCCGAAGTGCGCCGCCAGGATCTCCCCGACGGTCGCACCGACGTGGCGGATCCCGAGGGCGACGAGGAATCGCGCGAGGGTGGTGTCCTTCGCGCGTTCGAGACCGGCGAGGAGATTCTCGGCGGATTTCTCACCCATGCGCTCCAGCTCGAGGATCGTGCCCTGCTCGAGGCGGAACAGATCCGAGAGGCGGCTGACCAGGCCGGCCTCGACCAGCTGGTCGACGAGCTTGCTGCCGAGCCCCTCGATGTCCAGGGCACCACGCCCGGCCAGGTGACTCAGGTTGTTCTTGAGCTGGGCAGGACAATCGAGGTTCGGACAGCGTGTGACGACCTCTTCCTCGAGTCGCACCGCCTTGGCGTCGCAGACCGGGCAGGTCTTGGGGAAGACGAACTTGCGCGTACCGCGTGGACGCTTGTCGCGCACCACCTTCACGATCTGGGGGATCACGTCGCCGGCGCGCTGCACGACCACGGTGTCGCGGACCCGCACGTCCTTGCGCTCGATCTCGTCGCGGTTGTGCAACGAGGCGTTCGAGACCGTCACGCCGCCGACGTGGACGGGTTCGAGCTTCGCGACCGGCGTGAGTGCGCCTGTCCGACCCACCTGGATTTCGATTCCGAGCACCTGGGTGGTTTCCTGAGAGGGCGGGAACTTGTAGGCGATCGCCCAGCGCGGGGCGCGCGAGAGGGTGCCGAGCTCGTTCTGCAGGTCGAGCCGATCCACCTTCACGACGCTGCCGTCGATCTCGACGTCCAGCCCATCCCGCTGCTCGAGCAGCGCCTCGTGGGCGGCCACGACGGCCTCGACGCCCTCGCAGTGCCGGCTCTCGGGGCTCGTGGCGAATCCCCAGCCGGCCAGGGCGGCCAGGATCTCTTGCTGGGTGGTGATCTCGGCGGGTAGTCCTTCTCCGGCGGCGTAGGCGAAGAACTCGAGCGCCCCGAGGCGGTCCGTATCGATGTCGTGGAGCTGCCGCAGCGCTCCGGCGGCGGCGTTGCGCGGGTTGGCAAAGGGCTCGAGGTCGCGCGCGAGCCGCTTCTCGTTCAGGCGCTCGAAGCGCGCGGTCGGCAGTACGACCTCCCCGCGCACGGAGAGACGGCCGGCCACCGGGGTGTCCAACACCAGCGGAATGCTCGGAGACTGCTTCAGGTTCGCCGTCACTTCCTCGCCGACGCGACCGTCCCCGCGCGTCGCACCGGCGACGAGGTGGCCGTCCTGGTAGACGAGCTCGACCCCCGCGCCGTCCAGCTTCGGCTCGACGAAGTAGGCGAGCTCCCGTTCGGTCTCGAGGAAACGTCGGACCCGCTCGTCGAAGGCCCGGATCTCCTCGGCGTCCATCGCGTTGTCGAGGGAGAGCATCGGGACGCGGTGCTCGAACTCGGCGAATCCCTCGGCCGGGGGCGCGCCCACGCGGCGGGTCGGGGAATCCGGGCGGACGACCCCGGTCTCGGCCTCGAGCGCCTCGAGCTCGCGGAACAGCCGATCGTACTCGGCGTCGGAGATCTCCGGCGCGTCCTCCTGGTGATAGAGCCGCAGGTGCCGGTTCAGCTCGACGCAGAGCGCGTCCATGCGACGGGCGGCTTCCGGGGCGAGGTCCTGGCTCAAAATCGCTCGTCTCCGCAGGGGGTTCCGCCACTCAAGTGGGGGCCGAATCGGGGCGATGAACCCGGAGATGTACCGGGTAGCCTCGCAGGGCGCCTCGCGCCAGCGCCGACCTGGGGCCCGTTCGTGACGTCGGCCCGGGTCTCGAAGCGCATGCCCGATCCGCGGATCCAGCAGCTCGCGGTGGCGGTGCCCGATGGCGTGGCCTGGGTCGCGGACGGCTGCATTGCCTGGGCGAACGATCGCCTGGTGGAGCTCGCCGGTCGCGGGACGGCCCTGGTCGGGACCAAGCTGGTCGACCTTCTCTCCGACTCAGGGGGCGGCCTGCCGGGCGAGGCGCCGGGACCCGCGATCGAGTGCGAGATGCGTCGTCCGGCCGGGGACGTGCGCACCGTGGTGTGCCACTGCGCCTGGAACGACCCGGACGAAGGCACGGCTGCCTACGTCCTTCAGGACCTGAGCCACGTACGCCGGCTCGAGACCGAACTGCTCCACGCGGGCCAGGAACTCTCACGCCTGCACCGAGACCTGGAGTCGCGACGCGAGCAGCTGCGCCGTGAGCGCAGCGAGCGCGAGGAGCTCCTGACGGTCGTGAGCCACGAGCTGCGCACGCCGGTGACGGTGATCGGTGGCTACAACCGGCTGCTGTTGGGTGACGAGGTCGGTCCGCTCAACGAGGAACAGCGCAAGTTCCTGGAAGAGAGCAACCGCAGCTGCGCCCGGCTCGACTCGTTCATCGGGAACCTCCTCGCCGCGTCCCACGCGACGAAGGGCGACGAGGTGCTCGAACTCGGCCACGCCCCGCTGGCGCCCGTGCTCGAGGGGGTGGCCGCCATGTTCCGCCCGATGCTGGAAGAGGGCGGGCTGACCCTGTGCCTCGACCTCGACGACGAAGCGCCGACCGCGCGCTTCGACCGTCTGCGGCTCGAGCAGGTGCTCTCGAACCTCGTGGGCAACGCGATCAAGTTCACGCCCCACGGCGGTCGGATCGAGATCACGACCGAAGCCTATGAGACGCCGGACGCCGAGTGGGTGCGCCGCTGGGTCGAGATCCGCGTTTCGGACGACGGCGTCGGCGTCGAAACCGAAGACCGCGAGCGCGTCTTCGAGCCCTACGTCCAGACCGGTGAGGCGCGCGGCGCCGGCGGTCTCGGACTCGGGCTGGCGATCTGTCGGCGACTCGTCGAGGCCCACGGAGGTTCGATCCGCTTGGAGGAGAGCGCGGGGGGCGGTTGCTGCTTCCGTTTCGCGCTGCCCGCCGAGACGCCCCCTGAACTGCTGTGCCGGAGGCCCGCGTGAGCGCGAAGAAGTCCGAAACCCGTCAGCGCGTGCTGGTCGTCGACGACGCCGAGGGCATCCGCGCCTTCCTGGCCAACCTCCTCGAGCTCAAGGGCTTCGTGGTGGACACGGCCGAAGACGGGCGCCGTGCGCTGGCGCTGCTCGAAGGGGGGGCGGCTCCCGACGTGATCATCCTCGACGTCATGATGCCGGGGCTGGACGGGGTCGAGACGCTGCGCCGCATCCGTGATTTCGACGCCGAGGTCCCGGTCGTCATGCTCTCGGTCGTCGGCAAGGCGAGCACGATCGTCGAGGCGATGCAGCTCGGCGCTTCGGACTACCTGAACAAGCCCTTCGAAGAGAGCGAGCTCGAGGCCACGCTGGCGAAGGTGCTGGAGCTGCGCTCGCTCGAGCAGGAGCGCGCGGAGCTTGCCGACCAGGTGGTACCGACCGGGGACCAGGCGGTCTGGGGAAGCGACGCGATGCGCGCGATTCGCGCCACCCTGGAGCAGGTCGCCGACACCGACGTGACGATCCTGATCCAGGGGGAGAGCGGCGTCGGCAAGGAGATCATCGCTCGCACGGCCCACGACCTCTCGACACGCGCGGAGAAGCCCTTCATCAAGGTGAACTGCGCAGCCCTTCCCGCCGAGCTCCTCGAGAGCGAGCTCTTCGGCTACGAGAAGGGCGCGTTCACCGGCGCGGCTGCACGCAAGCAGGGCAAGTTCGAGATGGCCCACCGCGGAACCATCTTCCTCGACGAGATCGGGGAGATGAGCCCGGCCCTCCAGGCGAAGCTCTTGCAGGTGCTGCAGGACAGCGAGTTCACGCGCCTGGGCGGCAACCGCGAGGTGAAGGTCGACGTTCGCGTCGTGTGCGCCACGAATCGGCGCCTGGTCGAGATGGTGGCCGACGGCGGGTTCCGCGAAGACCTCTACTTCCGTCTCAACGTGGTCAGTCTCGAGGTGCCGCCGCTGCGCGAGCGACGCGAGGAGGTCCCGCTGCTGGTGGACGTCTTCTTGCGGCGTCTGGCGGCCCGCTACGGGAAGTCGGTGATCACTCTGTCGGAGACCCTGGTGAGCGAGCTCGATCGCTACCCGTTCCCGGGGAACGTCCGTGAGCTCGAGAACCTGATCAAGCGCGTCGTCATCCTCGAGCGCGAAGACTCAGTGATCGCCGAGCTTCGCGCCCAGCCCGCCGACGCCCGCTCCGGTGAGGCGCTCGCGGCCCTGATCGATGGACTCGAAGCGTCGGCCGGCGATCTGCCCCTGCGCGAGGTCGGTCGACGCGTCGCTCTCGAGGCCGAGCGTGAAGCGATCGACCGCGTGCTGCGCTTCACCCACTGGAACCGCAAGCAGGCGGCGCGCCTGCTCGGCGTCTCCTACAAGACGCTGCTGTCGAAGATCAAGGACTGCGGCCTGTCGCCGGAGTAGCCGGCGCCGTCCCGCTCCCTCGGATCAGCCGAGCTTCGACATCACCTCGCCGCCGAAGCGGTCCAGGTTCTCGATCGGGTTGCCACCGCCGAGCGCTTGGAGCGGGATGATCAGCCGCGAAACGCCGAGATCTTCGTACTGCTGCACGACCTCGGGGCCCTCCATCGCCGGCACCCACATGCAGCTCACCTCGATCTCCTTCGCGTCGCGCCCGTGGGCGGCACAGGCCTCGCCGAGCTGGGCCATCATCGGCTTCAGCTGGTCCACCGAGGCGGTCGGCGCGTACCAGCCCTCGCCGTACTTCGCGACGCGCTCGAAGGCCTTGCCCTTCGAGCCGCCGATCACCACGGGGAAGGGCGTCTGGACCGGCAGCGGGTAGCTCTTGAAGCCGCTCCAGTCGAGGAAGTCGCTCTGGTGTTCGACCACGTCGCCGGACCACACCTTGCGCATTGCTTCGACGGCGTCGTCGAAGCGCGCGCCGCGACGCTCGAAGGGAACACCCATCGCGCGGAACTCTTCCTTGAGCCAACCGATGCCGATGCCGAGCATGAAGCGTCCGCCCGTCACGACGTCCAGACTCGCCGCTTGCTTCGCGAGATAGAGCGGGTTCGACTGGGAGAGGATGTTCACCCCGGTGCCGAAGCGCAGGTGCTTCGTGTGCTGGGCCGCCGCGGCCACCGCGATCAGCGGGTCGACGAAGGGCGTCTCGGGCGTCACGCCCATCTTTCCGTCGGCCGAGTAGGGGTACTTGCTCTGGTAGTCCACGGGCACGATCACGTGCTCGAAGGTCCAGACCGATTCGAGCCCGACCTCCTCCGCCTTCTGGGCCAGGGTGACGATCGATTCGAGGCGATCGGCCCCGACGTTGATGGGGATGAGTGCGATCTTCATGGGGGGCTCCCTTCGGTGCGTGGGAGCGGAATGTACCGGGCAGGAGGCGCGAAGGGGAGGGCAGCCTCCGCTCTGGCCCGAACTTCAAGACGCGGCGTCGACGCCGGCGACCTCGAAGAGCACCTTTTCCAGGTTCTCGAAGTGGGCTTCCCAGGTCCAGTGCTGCTCGACGAAGCGGCGGGCAGCGTCTCCCAGCTGGCGACGCTGCTCGGCGTCCTTCAGCAGGGACGCGACGGCCGCGGCGAAACCCTCCGGGTCCTCGCGCACGAGCAGGTGCTCTTCGGGAACCCCCTGGATGCCTTCGTTCGCCGCCGCCGTGGCCACCACGGGCAGCGCGCATCCCATCGCCTGCACCAGCTTGTTCTGCATGCCCGCGGCGATCCGCAGCGGCGCCACTGCCACCTCGGCGCGGCAGAGCCAGTCGGTGACGTCGGGTACCTCGCCGGTCACCTCGATGACCCCGGGCTCGGCCAGCGCCTCGACGGCCCGCTGGGGATTGCGACCGACGATCCAGAACTTCGCGTGGGGCACCTCTGCCCGCACCCGCGGCAGGATCTCCTGGGCGAACCAGCTCACCGCGTCGACGTTCGTGTAGGTCGACATGACCCCGGTGATCACGATTGCGCCGGGCTCTTTCTCGTAGCCCTGCACCCGATCGAGCGGGGGGACGTCTTGCCCATGGGGGCACACGACCGCGTTCGGGACCGGGGCCGTCTGCTCGAGGGCCTCGATGTCCGACGGGCCACACAGAAACACCCGGTCGAAGTCCGCGGCGGCCGCGGGCTCGTAGGGACGCACCTTCGCCACCTCGAGACCGTAGAAGACCTTCCGCATCGGGTCGGAGACGTGTTCGAGCATGCGCCCCAGGTTGAGTGCCTGGCAGATCTGCATGCCCATCACCTTCGGCACCGCTGCGTGGCGCGTGTACTCGGCCATCCGGATCAGATGGGTGTAGACGACGTCGTAGCCCTCTTCAGCGAGGCGTTCTTGGAGGAGCTCGCGCATCTCCGACGACCGGTAGTACTCGGTCTGCATCGGACGGCGGAAGGGCAGGGTGAGCGCGGTCGACGCGTAGGAGCGCCACTTCGACAGGTGCACCGCGTCGATGCGTCGACACACGTCCGAGAGACCTTCGCGCAGGACGCGCTCGTCGCTTTCGCTCTCGACGAAGCACGCGAGGTCCACCGTGTGCCCGCGATCGACCAGATAACGCACCAGCCGATCGACGGTCATGGAATCAGCCATGGTCGGCGGCCAGGGCGGCCGGGCGCAGACGGCCAGGATCTTCATGCCAGGCGGAGGACTTGCTTCCCCTGGGCTCGCCACTCGTCGTCGAGGGCGTACTCCGGGCTGCCGTGTCCGATGACCACGAGCTCGGCGTCGGCGACTGCCGTCGCGACATCGTCGACCAGCAGCCGGTTGATGTGGGGCAGGCTCTTCTCGAGGAAGGCCTGGTTCGAGCCGTGCAGGCGCGAGAGCAGCACTGCCGGGTCATGGATGTGGAGCTCCAGGCCCTCGCCGATCATGCGCTTCGCGAGTGCGAGGAACGGGCTCTCGCGCAGGTCGTCGGTGCCCGCTTTGAACGCGAGGCCGAGCAGGGCGACGCGCCGGGCGCCGCTGGCCAACACCGCCGCGAGTGCGCGCGCGACCGGGACCTCGTTCGACGACAGGATGCCGTCGAGCATCGGGACCGGGATGTTCTTGTCGCTCGCCGCGAAGGTCAGGGCGCGCAGGTCCTTCGGGAGGCAGCTGCCGCCGAACGCGAAGCCCGGACGCAGGTAGACCGGCGAGATGTTGAGCTTCGTGTCCTTCGCCACGATCTCCATCACGCGCTCCGGGTCGGCGCCTGCGGCTTCCCAGACCCGGCCGACTTCGTTGGCGAAGGTGACCTTCATCGCGTGGAAGGCGTTGTCCGTGTATTTGATCGCCTCGGCGACCTCGAGCGGCACCGAGAAGCGCTCGGCCTCGACGCCGTCGTAGAGGGCGAGCACCGGCGCACCGACGCCCGGCTCGCGTTCGCCGACGAGGATGCGCGGCGGCGCGTCGTAGTCGCGCAGGGACGTGCCCTCGCGCAGGAACTCGGGGTTCGTGCAGACATCCCAGCCTTCGCCCACGGCCCGACCCGAAGCGCGCTCGACCTCGGGGAGGACGTGGCCCCGGGTGCTGCCGGGCAGCACGGTGCTGCGCACCACGACGCGGTGGTCGTCCGCGGTGAGCGAGAGCTTCGAGCCGATCTGGGCCGCGACCTGGCGGACGTAGCCCAGGTCGAGGGAGCCATCGGGCTGGCTCGGGGTCCCCACGCAGATCAGCGAGACGTCGGAGCCGCGCAGGCCGTCGGCGGGATCGTCCGTGGCGCGGAGGCGTCCGGCGCTCACCGCTTCGGCCACGATCTCGTCCACGCCGGGCTCGAGCACGGGGGACTCGCCCCGGTTCAGGGTGTCGATCTTCGGTGCCGCGACGTCGACGCCGACGACTTCATGCCCATCGCGGGCCAGCGCGGCGGCGGTCACCGAGCCGACGTAGCCCAGCCCGAAGACCGTGACCTTCACTCTCCGGCTCCGTTGACACGCGGCGGCGGTGCTCCGACGACGGGTCCGAGCTCGGGGTTCTCCACCAGGAAGGGGCCGATCGCCAGGTAGTCGAGGTGGCCGCGCACGAAGCTGCGCACCGCGTCCTGGGGCGTACACACGATCGGCTCCTCGTGCATGTTGAACGAGGTGTTCACGACGGTGCCGACGCCGGTCAGCTTCCGGTACTCGCCGAGCACTTTGTGGAAGGACGGGTTGGTCTCGGCGCGCACGATCTGGGGCCGCGCCGTGCCGTCGACGTGCACCGCAGCCGGGCAGTTTCGTTTGAACTCTTCCGAGCAGTCCGAGGTGATCGTCATGAACTCGGCCGTGTGCTCGGCGCCGCGCAGGTCGCGGAAGCTCGCGTGCGCCTCGTCTTCGATCGTGGCCGGCGCGAAGGGCATGAACTCGGTGCGGTCGAGCCGCTTGTTCAGCCAGTCGTTCACCGACGCATCTGCGCAGTGGTAGAGGATCGAGCGGTTGCCGAGCGAGCGCGGTCCGAACTCCATGCGGCCGTTGAAGCGCGCGACCACGCGACCCTCGGCGAGCTTCGCCGCGATCTCCTTCTCGACCTCGTCGTGGCGCACGGGCTCGAGGCCCTCGGCGCGGATCGCGTTGCGCATCTCGTCTTCGTCGTACTCGGGCCCGAGGTAGACGCTCTCGAGTCGGAAGGGCGCGAGCGAGCCGCGCTCCAGGGCCAGCCGTTGCAGCGGGCCGCCGAAGGCGAGGCCGCCGTCGCCCATGGCCGGCTGGACGAAGATGTGCGAGAAGCCCATCTCCTTGACCAGCTTGTTGAGCTTCACGTTGGCGAAGACGCCGCCCGCCAGGCAGATCGGGCGCCCGTCGAGGCGCGGGAGCGTCTGCTCGATCATGCGCGTCACGTCGCGCTCGAGCAGATACTGGATCGCCCAGGCGAGGTCCATGTTCGACCAGTCGCCGAAGATGGTCTGGCGAATGCCGCGCAGCTCCTGCAGCGCCTCGTCGAACGCCGTGTCGCCCTCGGTGGAGCCGTGGTTCGAATGGAGCATGAAGAAGTAGGGGCGTCCTTCGCGGGACGACCACACCTTCGCGAGCCAGCCCTCGAGCAGTCGCAGGAGCTTGTCGTCGGGGGTGCCGTGGGCGGAGAGCCCGGTCACCTTGCCGGCATGGCGATGCGGATGGAATCCGAGCATCGCCGTCATGTACTCGTAGTTGTGTCCGAGCGGGAACTCGGTGTGGAAGCGAGCCTTGATCGGATGCAGCCGGCCGCCCTTCCCCTCGAAGACGCGGGAGCTGTAGGTGTCGCCGACCCCATCCACCGTCACCACCCAGGCCTCGTCGAAGCCCGACGGGAAGTACGCGCTCGCTGCGTGACAGGTGTGGTGATCGATGTGGTTGCGATCGATCCCGGGGAATACGGCGCCTTCGGTCTGGCGCGTGCGCCCGAGCGCGACGTCGAGCAGCTTGCGGAAGCGCTTCGGGTGGACGTCCTGCAGCTTTCCGTGGGTGGCGTTGTAGAACGCGAGCTGGGCTTCGCGACCGAAGCGCTGCTGCAGGGGCAGACCGCCGTGGACCGCACGCGCGCCCGAGAGGTCGTAGTGTTTGCCCACGTAGGCCGCCGCGAGATCGGGCCAGCCGCCCTGCATCTTCACGCGGCTGAAGCGTTCCTCGGAGACGGCGCACTGGGGCCGTCCGTCCTCCTCGACGAGGACGACACTGGCTTCATGACTGCGGTGAAATCCGACCAGCACGAACGGGCCTATTTAGCAGATTCGCCCGACGCGGGGCAGAGCGAGACCGAGGTGGGCACATCGGCGCTCTGGGGAGCCCAGCTGAGGGTGAGTTGGGGGGGTTTCGAGGGCGAGCGTCACCCGACCCTCGGAGTGGGTCAAGGCGCCGGCTCGGGGATTCAGGGGACCCGCGCCGACCCACCACCCCCCGGCCCAGGGAAGCTGCGTTTCCGAGACGAGGCGATGGCGACGCATGGATTGCGTTTCTCCGAAGCGTTCGTGAAGGGGGGCTGGGGAGACCTCGGCGTCCCCGTCCAGCGGCAGGATCTGGACCGAGGCGTCCGAGGCATTCGGGTGTTCGTGGAGGTGGCTCTCGAGGCGGTGCCGTCCCTGTCCCGCCACCCAATCGAGGACGACGAGCCCCTCGGGACCGAGAGCCCATAGACGATAGGGGACCGGCCCGCCGGGAAGGTGACGGTAGGCATCGTGAGACGCGCAAAGCCAGCTCCAAGTTCCCGAGATTCCGTGGGCCCGCACCCGCGCCCGGCTGCGCCGACCCACCCGGAAGCTGCCCCACAGCTCGAGCTGCTCCACTCCATCCACACCGACGGTGTTGTGGGAGGCCGTGCTGCGCACGCGTTGCCGGTCCGGTCCGGGGTCGTACGAGAGGGTGCCCGTGTCGGTGATGACGCGGGTCGTGCGGTGGCTCAGGTCGAAGGACAGGAGGTCGGCGTGGGCGTGGCCCATCTGCTCGTCCGGGGCGTGGTCGCCCACCCGGGCCACGAGCCGCCAGGCGCCGGCCGTGAGGGGCGCCAGTCCGCTGTGGCGGTCGGGCCGTTCGGGTGGCTGCGGCGAGAGCTGGGCCCGCAGCGCGGTCAGGAGCGGAGGAACGGCCTCTCCGAGCCACCCGTCGCCCTGCAGCGGGATCTCGCCATCCCCGAGGACCACGGCCTCCAGGAAGCCGGCCATCGCGGCCAGGGCCGCGTCGAGCCAGGCCGGGGCCGCGTCGCCGAGCAGAAGCTTCGTCTCGAAGAGGTCGCGGGTGCAGATCGCGTGGTAGAAGGGGGCCCGCTCGTAGTGGCCCCCATCGGGCAGCACCTGCTCGACCACCTGCTCCTGGAGCCAGTCGAGTGCGTCGGGAACGCCGCCGACCAGCTCCTGGGCGAAGACCAGTCCCACGGCGTCGCGAAACAGGTGGTTGCCGCGCAGGTCGAGCTCGAGGTTGTCGCGGAGGAAGAGCCCGTGCAGCCCCAGCTCGCGACCGAGCCAGCGCAGGTCGTCGGCGGGGTGTCCAGCTTCGACGTGGAACGCCGCGGCGCTGGCCCAGTGGAGGATTCGCGTGGCGACGGCGCGCCCGTTCCACACGTCCATCGCGAAATCGCGACAGCCGATCGGCGATGCGTCGCGCCAGCTACGGGCCAGCGCGAAGGCCCGGTCGCCGAACTCGCGGTTGCCAGTCTCCGCCGCTGCGCGCGCCAGATCGATCGCGTAGGAGAACTCGTGCAGGTGCGTCTTCCAGAGGCGGGTGCCCCGGTCGAAGTCCTCGCGAAACCAATCGACCTCGGCGCCGAGCAGCTCCGAGCGGCCAAGGAAGGCGAAGCGACCGACCAGCGCATCGCGCGCAACCGCGAGGGCGTCCGCTTCGGCGCGTCGCGTGCGATGCCAGGCGGCCAAGCGCGCCAGACCCGGGTGATCCCAACGGGCCTCGGGGAGCCGCTCGGCCCGCGCGACGTAGCGGGCATCGATCACTTCGGGGCGGCGTTCCCAGAGTGCGCGACGAATCCGGTAGCGCACGCGGTGGGCGATCTGGCTCGGTCGCAGATGCGCCGCCGTGCGCCATGTCCGTCCGAGATTCGCCAGCGTCGCGCTCCTTGCGCTGCGACGATAGGCTGATCCCTCGATGGACGCGACCCGCCTCTGGCCTCTCGAAGGCGTCGTGCAGCGCTACGCCTGGGGATCTCGAACCGCGATCCCCGAGTTCCTAGGGGTAGCGCCCGACGGAGAACCGCAGGCCGAACTCTGGCTCGGAGCGCATCCGAACGCGCCCGCTCGCGTGCGCCCGGACGCAGGCGATGCAGCCTCGCTGGATGCGTGTATCGCCCGCGATCCCGACGCCGTGTTGGGCGCGGACGTGGCGCGTCGCTTCGACGGGCAGCTTCCCTTTCTCGTAAAGGTCCTCGCGGCGGAGGCGCCGCTCTCGATCCAAGCGCATCCCAACTCGGAGCAGGCCATCGAAGGCTTCGCTCGGGAAGGGCGTCGCGGCCTTCCTCGAACTGCGGAGACCCGCTGCTACCGAGACCCGCACCCGAAACCCGAGCTGATCTGTGCGATCGCGCCGTTTCGCGCGCTCAGCCGTTTTCGGAGCGCGGCGGACATCGAGGCGCGTATCACCGCTCTCCGGGTTCCCGAGCTGGAAACCGTCCTCGTTCCCCTCCGCGAAGCCCCCGATCGCGACGGACTGGCCGCATTCTTCCAGCGCTGGATGACCCTCGGCGACGCCAAGCGAGCGGGGATCCTGGGTCGCGTGGTTGCGGCGGCGTCCGTGCGTTCCGCGTCGGATCCAGCGTGTGCCGAGGTGGAGCACCTCGCGGGTGTGTACCCCGGGGATCCCGGCGTCCTGGCCCCACTCTTCCTGAATTTGGTAGAGCTGCAGCCCGGCGAAGCCATGTATCTCCCGGCGGGTGAGCTCCATAGCTATCTCCGCGGCGTTGCCGTGGAGGTGATGGCGAACTCCGACAACGTCATTCGCGGAGGATTGACGCCGAAGCACGTCGATGTCGACGAGTTGCTCTCGATCCTGAGTTTCGCTTCCGGTGACGTCGACGTGATGCACGCGGTGCCGAACGGGAGCCACGAGGCACGCTACGCCACGCCGAATCCCGAGTTTGCTATGTCGGTGGTTCAGCCGGGAGCCGCGGGTTGGCGATCCCCTGGATCGCGTGGCGCCGAGGTCGTTCTCTGTATCGAGGGTCGCCTCCGCGCTACGGACGCGTCGGGGCGAAACATCGCGATGGACACCGGGTCGAGCCTGTTCGCCCCAGCCGCGGCGAAAGGGTACACACTGCACGGGGGCGGCACGGCGTTCCGCGTACACGCTCCGCCGCCCGGCGGCTGAACCGCTCAGCGCGTTGCGCCGGGAGCGATCGCCGTCACGGTTCGCTGAGTCTCGCTCAGCAAGTGGAAGGTTCCGCTGATGGTCGCGCGAACCTCGGCGACGCCGAACCCCGGCACCGCGACCGAGGCCTGACGGGCCTCGTCGAGCGGTGAGTGCGTGTAGAGCAACCATTCGCGCTCTGGGGCCTTGCCCAATACCCGCGCGATCGCGTAGACCGGCAAGCGGGTTTCGAGCTTCCAGGGCCGTTGCGGGTCCTGATCGGTCTCGAGCAGGTACCAACGCGGCCAATCGCGATACGGAGGAGGGATCTGGACTTGGTAGGGGTGGCGCCGGGTCGGGTGGCTGACCAGCTTCCCCTTCCGCCAGAAGCGACGCAGGGTCGGGTCCTCATGCACGCGATCGACCGATTCGAGGACCGCGCGAAAGTAGTCGGATTGGTCGCGGGCAGTCTCGGAGTAGTGGCGGAACTCCCGGACCAGGCGCGGCCGGGTCAACCACATCCCAAACTGAACCATGCCTCGGTATCGCTCCGCTGTGTATACCTGGCCGCGACTTCGATAGTAAGCGCGCTTGCTCTCGTTCTTCTTCGTCCAGTTCTTGTCTCCATCCCAGACGGAGATCTCGTGCCACCAGTCCGGGTCGCGCCGATAGGTTTCCCGCTCCAGGAACGGCACCCAATTCATGGCTTGGACCTGGGGGCTCCATACCGTGTGGTCGGTGATCTTCGACCAGTCATGGGTGTAGAAGGGCGCCGAGCCTCCATCCCAGACACCGGTCCACCGGTTCATCGGCTGGCCGTCCTGGTAGCGCGCATGGACCCTCCAGCGAGACCAGCGCCCTAGAAACTCGGGAGCGGGTTGGATGTTGTAGCCGATGAACCGCGCCTTCGTTCGCCAGCTCCGGTCCAAGCCTTGGCGCATTCCGTCGAGAAGTCGTGCATAGCGCGCTCGGAACCCGGCGTTGCTTCCCGCAGGTCGTCGATCGGCGCCAAGGGCCGCGGTGGGTGCTTCGTTGTTGGAGACGAAGAGAACAAAAGGGGGATCCGGGTACCAGGTTTGCAGTCTGGCGAGGAGCATGCTGCCGGTCCATTCTTGCCCGACGCGGTGCCAGTGCTCGATGGGCCCTACGGGGGAAAGCTGCGGTTTCACGTTCCCCAGCCGGTCTACGAGGCATGGCGTCTCGTCTTTCGGTAGGGACCGAAAGCGAGGCTCGAGCAACTTCGCCTCCCATTGAGTCGAAACGAGGGAAATCGGCAAGCCGAGTTCGCGCGCTCTCTCCAGGGGCTTTCTGAAGTAGGCGTCGCGGTCGAGGTTCGGGATGTCGATCTTGAACGCCGGCAGCACATGGTGACCCGCCTCGACGAGTGCGACCAAGTCAGCGGGAACGACGCCATCCGGCGGTTTCCCGTTCCAATGGGACGCCAGCGGTAGCGGGGCTCCGTCCGGATCCGACGAGGAGCGGGAGGCTTCGGCACGAATCTGGGCTGCCGTTGCCGTCGCGAGCTCGGTGGGCGGGTCGTCACCATCACCCCACGAGAACAGGGACGCCATAAATGCGAGCAGCAGGGCGGCTCGTTCCATCTGTGACTCATCCGTGCCCTGTGAGGCGCCGTGTCATCCGGATCGACCCCCCACCAGGCTACGGAGTTTCGCGACCACGCTCACGCCGAAGCCGCTGCCCGTGCGCGTCTCACGGCGCCGCGGGCTAGCGACGAGCTCTTCGCACGCGGCGATGACGCGGTCGGCCCAGGTTTGGGCGCTGTAGGCTTCTGCCATCCTCGACGATCGGCGACCCATCTCGGGGAGGTCGGCATGACTGCGATGGATCCGTGCCAGCGCTTCGGCAAGGGCGGCCTCGCTGCCGGTCGGGATTACCAATCCATTATGCAGCGGTCGCACGAGTTCGACCGCGGATCCGCACGCGTTGCTGCTGATCACCGGAAGGCCGGCTGCACAGCTCTCGACGATCGCGAGGGGCCATGCGTCGTAGCGGCTGGGGAGCACGAAGGCGCCGCTCGCAAGGCGGAACTGGTTCAGGGCATCGGGCTGTGTGAAGCCCCGATCCTCGACGCCAGGCTCGTCCCGAAGCGCATCCGCGAGAGGGCCCATCCCGCAACACACGAGAGGCCAGGGATCTTCCACGTGTCGTCGGTATCGACGGTACGCCCGAATCAAAACGTCGACGCCTTTCCGCTCCGTATACTGACCCACGAAGAGGAAACTGCGAGGCCAGCCTCCCTGTAGAGCGGCTCGCTGATCCCAGAGAGGTGCCAGGCCATCGACATCGACTCCGTACGCTCCGCGCACGATGCGCTCCTCCGGCACAGCGAGAAGGCGCGCGAGTTGCCAACATCGTTCACCGGTGACGAACACTCGCTCGAGTCGTTCCAGATAGGAGCGATACGCATAGCGAGTCACCAGCTGTCTTGGGCCAGGCAGGCGCGGATTGTCCATGAACATCGCGAGCCGGCTACCGTCGAGTTCGGAAGCGTACGCGAGCGAGACGTAGCTGGGATGGCTCCATCCCGAGAGCGCGAGCACGTCGGGCGCTTGTTCCTGAACCAGGCTGCGCACGTGTTCCGGATCGTCTCGTTCTTCCTCGGTAATCAGCCGACCTTCGATGCCACGCATGAGGTCGTCGCCCGAGAACGCCGTGTTGCTCCCCGAAGGTGACGCGAAGGCGATGACGTAGGGTTCGACTCCCTCGCGTTTCGAGAGTTCGCGCCAGCAAGCCGACATATACCCCGAAACGGTCATCCAACAGAAAAGGATCTTCATCGAAACCTAGGGTCAATCACGGCGGTCGAGTACTACGACGGGACCGTACGAGTCGACTAGTTCGAAGCCGTGAGCTCGACTGGCGGTCTCACAGAGTGATTCGGGGTCGAAGGGTTTGTCGAGGTACTTGCCGCTGTGAAACTCGGCAATCCATCTCCTGCAACGCTGCAGCCCCGCGTGGTCGTTTGCGAGGATCCCGGCTTCCGCTCCTTCGATGTCGGATACGAGCTGGTATTCGGAGATCCCGTGCCGTTCGATGAGGTGCTCGAGGGTCGTGCCCTCCACCTCGACGACCGCGTTGTCGGCATCGCTGGCCACGCGGCCGACTGCCGTGTCCGCTGCCAGGTCCAGGGCGACAGGCTCGCCAGGTGCCGCCTCGTAGTGCACGGCCGCGTTCGCGATCACCGTGTTGCGATCGCATCGGTTGAGGGCGAGGTTGCCACGAAGAGGATCGACGAGTCGCGGGTTCGCTTCGACCGCCACGACCTTTCGTTCCTCAGCGACCTTCCTTCGGACGTGGCAAGTGATCACACCGAGGCTGGCTCCCAGTTCGACCACGTCACAATCGGGCAGGAGATAGCGTTCGGCGAAACGGATCTCCGCCGACTCGTAGATTCCGAAGTAGAGCTGCGCCTTCGTCCGCGGCTGCACGGCGTGAGACGAGGTGTCGAACACGAATCCGCGACTCGGGATCCGATCGTGGAAGAACCGGCCGAGCCCGCGCCCGATGAGGGGGTGCGTCAACACCTCGGCAACGGCACGTTTGATCGGCAAAGGAAGCTTCGACATCACTCGAGACCTCGGAAAGTTCGCAGATACTACGGGGGGCCCCAAGCGGTGTAAAGCGCGTCAGAAGGGCGCAGTGCGCCGCTACGGGGCATGGCTCAACTCGAGATCGCGTCCGGTCGAAGCGTCACTGCTATCCTCCATGCTCTCCATGCGAGGCTCACCCGGAGCTTGGACTGCGGGGTCGGGGCGAAGAATTGTCGAACGCAAGCGGTACGTTGATTCTCGTCGTCATTACGGCTGGCTTGTTCGCGCATCTCCTGGTGCTCCTGACGGCACGCCGAATCAACCCGATGTTCATGTTCGCGGCCGCCTTCCTGGTCCTCGCGCCGTTGTCCACGTCGCTCGAACTGCCCCACGCGCACCTGATCAAGTATCCGCGCATCTACTGCAGCGTCTTGATGGTCGCGATCGGTCTCTTCTACCCGCGAGCCGTGGGTCCGGGTTCCGCCTCGGTGTCGTTCTTGGGGTTCGCGATCTTCTACTGGGCTGCCGGACTCTGGTCGGACGAAATGTTGTATGCGCTCGGGTACAAGGGCTTCTTCTTGGCGGCGGCATTCGCCGGTGTGTTGATGGCCCGAACCGTTCGCGATACGAACGATTTCGCCGTCGGGGTTCGGTGTCTGGGCTTGGCGGGTGTGGTCTTCATCGTGATGATGGTGACCAACTTCTTGATCAATCCGGCGGCGATCAGTCACGTTGGACGCCTGGCGGCATTTGGAATCAACCCGAACACCATCGGACAGACGGCCGCGCTGATGTTGATCATCGGGTTCTCGATCGCTCTGTACGACCGGTCGCTGCCGTGGCGCTGGATCGGTTTCGGCAGTCTCGTCGTCCTTTTTCCCCTGATCGTTTACACGGGGAGCCGGGCATCGGCCGGCATGGCGGCGGTGGGCGCTCTGGTTCTTCTGAAGCCTTTCGTGCGGAGACCGGGAGTCTTGTTCTCGGTGTTCGGCATGCTCGCTCTGGTCGGGTGGGTATTGTTCTCGACCCTGGATCAACAGATCGACACGCAGCGGTTCTCGCAGCTCGACACGCAGACGCGCGAGAGTTGGTGGCTCGATGCGCTCGATCATTTCCGTTCGAGCCCCGTGATCGGAACGGGCTGGCTGTACTTGACGACGCCTGGAGGCGCACCCACGACGCAGAGCGTCCTCAGTGCTTGGCTCCAGATACTCGTCGAGACAGGTGTGTTGGGCGTCGGCATTCTCTTGATCAGTACGATGGTGATCGCGGTTCGCTTCATCATCGCCGGCCGGGCTGCGAAGCGTGATCGCTCCTTGCTCTACGCTTCCGGCGTTGGGAGCGCGCTGCTCTACGCGATTGTGGCGCACGCGTTCTTCGAATCCAGCATGCTGATCGGGAGCGCGTCCAACCCGCTGCTGTTCGGCTTCGCGGTCGGCCTGGTCGATCGGCTGGCCAAAGCCAATCTTCCCGCTGAAGAAGTTCCGCCGACCCGCGGACCCAGCTGGAGCCCCGCATCCGCGGCCTTGCCGAGCGACCCACTCGGCTATCCTGCCTCCGCCGCCCCCAGGGACTCACAGCGCTGATCGTCGGCGCGAGGCGGGTGAGGGGCGCATCAGGTGTTGCGGGCCGGCGTAGGGAGAGCCTTTGCACTTCGGGATCCGCCTAGCCAGGTTGTTCGACTCCGCCTGCCGCACTTCGTCATGAACACGAAGCCCATCCGCTTGATCCGCTCGCATCGAGTCGACGGCTACCGAACGCGCGAATGAAGGTCCGGCAGCTGATTGGTGGCATCGCGTCGGGATACGCCTACAAGGCAGTCCTGCTGGCGAGTACACTCTTCCTCGTTCCGTTCTTCCTCCGGGAGAGCGTCTTCGGCATCGAGGGCTACGGGACGATCTTCGCGATCCTCGCCTACGTGAACGTGCTCGCGTTGTTCACGGGGCCGCTCTACCTCTCGTTCAGTCGCACGATTTCGAGCGCGGTCGGCGAGATAGGCCACGCCGGCCGGTGCGACACGCAGCATCCCCTGGGTACAGGACTGAAGGTCTTGCTCGGAGCATGTGGGGTGCTGACCGGCGCCACGATCCTGTGGCGCGCAGAGTTGCTGGGGTGGATCGGACTGGAACCGACTCCGGATGCGCAACTCGCCCTGGCCCTTGCGGCCGCTTCCTACGCCATGGAAAACGGGCTCATTCTCTTTCGGGTTCCCCTGATCACGCGCGGAGAGATCGCGTTCGTCAATGGTGTGTTGATGCTAGAGGCGGCCTTCCGCGCTGTTGCATTCCTGGTGGTCTTCACGCTGGGCCCAGCGGCGATCGCTCACTACTTCGCCGTGCAGCTCGGCTTCGTGGCGCTGCGGCAACTGGCGCTCTTCGGCCGTCTTCGAATTCGTTTTCCCGAGGATCTTCGGGGCTCCGTGCGGGCACCTTGGCTTCGAGACCTGAGGTCGCTCCGCTACTCGCTGAGCGTCACCGCGCTCACGACCAGCGACATGCTGGTGGAACGCATTCCCGTACTTCTCGCGAGTCGGTTCTTTGGGCCCGCTGAAAGCGGGTACGTCGCACTGACCATCCACACGATTCGCGGGAACGTTCTTCAGGCGTTCTCCACCGTACTGCAACCCATCGCCGTACCGGTGGCGGCTCGTCTCGACCCCCGTCGGATGGCGACCAACCGTGTAGACTTCCTC